>JAGPVK010000072.1 GCA_018067055.1 Sphingomonadales bacterium
CGAAGGTCAGCAGCGAGAAGATGAAGCTGTTCTTGGCGGTGCCGACACCCTTGGTGTGTCGCTGTGATCCGACCACATGGGCGTAGCTGGAAATACCGAGCGTGATCTGCAGCACGACGAAGGTGCGGAAATAGCCGCCGATCAGGATCGTACCGATGACATGGTTCCAGCCGCCAAAGACAAGGCCCCAGACCCCGGGAAAGATGATCAAGGAGAAGACCAGCCAGAACCAGCGGGTCTTGTGCAACCACAATACCACATCATTGTCGGCAAGGCCCTTGCCGTAAATGCTCATGTCGGTGACGCAATCGTCCATGAACCAGCCGAAATGCGAGTGGAACATGCCTTTCAGCTTGCTGGTTGGCCGACCCCGACCATCAAGCCACGGGCTGTGCACGTCACCGATTTCGTCGCTATGGGCATGATGGCGGCGATGATCGGCAGCCCAGCGGAGCACCGAGGACTGGATCGACATTTGCGCCATCGCCCCGAGAATATATTGCATCGGCACCGAGGTATCGAACGCCTTGTGCGAATAATAGCGGTGAAAGCCGAGCACGATGCCGAGCATCAGCACGATATAGCCGGCGATGAAAGCCGACCATTCGACCCAGCCGGTATCATAGGTGAACATCCACCAGACCGCGGCGATCGATCCGAAAATCTTCGATCCGAACACGATCGCATATTCCTTGCGCTTCTCGCGCCCGGCTTCGCCGCCGACGATCACGCCGGGATGCGGACGGGGTTCATCACTCTGCTGAGAGATGCCATAATCCTGCTGATATTTATCGCGAAAATTGCGCGCCATCTGTTTATTGATCCCCGGACTGTTACGCTGTGGAGCCACTCTGTTGCTTGATCATATAGCCTGAACCCGGCTTTTTGGGAACCGAATTTACATTTGGCCGATATTGCAAAATCTTCAAATATATATTCGCAGAGAGTCTTTTTCGTCACACCACTAGGGATTGAGTCTGGCGCGCAGGCACTGACTCCATATCTGGTGACGGACTCGTTTCGTTCTCCCGCGCCATCTTTCGTTAACCATTAAGATACGCCTTTAACCTATATTAACGGCCTTGACCGCTCGCCATTTCGGACTCACCGTGAGTGCCATTGGAAAAAGGATTAGAGGTTCATGGGGATTATCGAGCGCATACAGGCGCCCAAAACACGCGCTACAACGCGCACCGCAACACGCACCGCGAAGCAGGCTGTAGAACTGCCACTGGGGCAGATATTGAAAATGGATTGCGTCGAAGCAATGGCATCGCTGCCGGACGCATCGGTCGACATGATTTTCGCAGACCCGCCCTATAATCTGCAACTGGGTGGCGATCTCTATCGTCCCGAAGGCGGGCAGGTCGATGCCGTGGACGATGCCTGGGACCATTTTGACAGCTTTGCCGCCTATGACGCCTTTACCAAGGCCTGGCTGGCGGAAGCACGCCGTATCTTGAAGCCCGACGGGTCTCTGTGGGTGATCGGCAGCTATCACAATATCTTCCGGGTCGGCGCATCGCTGCAGGATCTCGGCTACTGGATCCTCAACGACATCATCTGGCGCAAGGCCAACCCGATGCCGAATTTCAAGGGCACCCGCTTCACCAATGCGCATGAGACGCTGATTTGGGCATCGAAGTCGGAAAAGTCGAAATATACGTTCAACTATCGCGCGATGAAGAATCTCAACGACGAACTGCAGATGCGCAGCGACTGGGTGATGCCGATCTGCGGCGGCCAGGAACGGCTGAAGCGCAATGGCACCAAGGCCCATCCGACGCAGAAGCCGGAAGCCTTGCTGTACCGGATCATGCTGGCCACCACCAATCCGGGCGATGTCGTGCTCGACCCGTTTTTTGGCACCGGCACAACCGGCGCGGTGGCGAAGCGACTGGGCCGCGAATGGATCGGTTGCGAGAAAGAGGACAGCTATTGCGAAGTGGCCGAACAGCGGATCGCCGAAGCGCTGCCGCTCGACGAAAGCTCGCTCAAGACCATGCAATCGCCGAAATCCAAACCGCGGGTTGCATTCGGCACGCTGGTCGAAACCGGCTATCTCAAGGTCGGTACGGAATTGTGCAGCAAGAACCGCAAATATAAGGCGAAAGTGCGCGCTGACGGCTCGCTGCTCTGGGACGGGCAGGAAGGCTCGATCCACAAGATCGGCGCGACCGTGCAGGATGCGCCCAGCTGCAATGGCTGGACCTACTGGTATTATGATGACGGCAACAAACTGAAGCCGATCGACGATCTGCGGCAGACCTATCTGCTCGCGACCGAACCCTGATATGGGCGCTATACTGGAAGAACTGGAAGCATGTGGAGCAGATGCGAGACTCTATCTGAAGCCGGTTGGTCTGGTCGACAGCCCGCAATGGCATGGGGATAAAAATACCAGATTAAACAATAGTTTAATCTGGTTTTCTCAGATTGAATATCTAGTAATCGAGAGCGGCAAACCGAACCTCAGGGGGCTGGTAAATATAACCCAATGGCCGGAATGGTCGCAGGCCCTTCCGGAGCCGTTGGCGCAGCGGGCCACCACGCTATTCGCCAATCTCACGCGGCAACATCAAGCGCTGCAATGCGGCGAGCGCGTGATTCGCTTCGACCAGCCGCATGTCATGGGCATATTGAATATCACGCCCGACAGCTTTTCCGACGGTGGCAAGCATCAGGATGATCCGGACAAGGCCGCCGAAGCGGGCCTGATGATGGCCGCGGTCGGCGCGTCGATCCTCGATATCGGCGGCGAAAGCACCCGGCCCGGTGCCGACCCGGTCTGGGAAGGCGACGAGATCAAGCGCGTGCAACCGGTGATCGAACGACTGGCCCATTGCGGCGCGGTGCTCTCGATCGACACGCGCAAGGCGGCGGTGATGGAAGCTGCGATTGCCGCTGGCGCGCATTTGATCAACGACGTCTCGGCGCTGTTGCACGACAAACGGTCGCTCGAAGTGGCCGGTGTTTCTGGCCGTCCGGTTGTGCTCATGCACGCGCCATCAAGTGGCAAAAACCCGCATAAAAGTGACGGATATGGCAATATTGTTACCGATACGCTCGATTGGCTCGAACAAAGGATCGCCGATGTCGTCGCAGCAGGCTTTGAGCGCGAGAAGATCATCGTCGATCCGGGTCTCGGCTTTGGCAAGTCGCTGACCGACAATCTTGCGCTGATGAACAATATCGCGATGTTCCACGCGCTCGGCCAGCCGCTATTGATCGGTGCCAGCCGCAAGCGGATGATCGGAGCCTTGTCCAAGGAAGCGCCGGTCGACAAACGCCTCGGCGGTTCGATCGCCTTCGCGCATCATGCGATCCAGCAGGGGTCGCAAAT
>JAGPVK010000076.1 GCA_018067055.1 Sphingomonadales bacterium
CAACAAGGTTGATCTGGATATCGAAGCGGCGAAGGCGGCGGTCGACGCCGCAGCAAGGCTGTCACCGCGACCGTCGCTCTCCTTTTCCGGGGGAGAGCCATTTGCCGCCCGAAAGGCGATGAACCAGCTGTTGCAGCGAGCCTGGGCCTACGGGATGGCCAGCGAGATTGTGACGTCCTGTGCATGGGTCGCAGATGCCCGACGAACGCGGCAAATTCTGGAAGAAATGCAATCCAACGGACTGCAGGTCTTGTGCGTGAGTTTCGATCGTTTTCACACACCCTTTGTGGCGAGCTGGAAGGTTGCCATGGCCATTGCATCTGCTGTCGATCTGGGCTTGCATGTCGTGGTCAATGTCCTCGAAGAGGAATTTGATGCGCGGGACCATGACAGGCTGGCCGATGCCCTTGATCTCGACCGGGAACAGCTGCGTGCGGTGCGGATACATCCCCAGCGGGTCAATGATGTCGGCCGCGCGCGAAAGACCGGAAGCGCAGACCGAAGCTGTACGACATCGTTTCGGGGGGGCTGTTCCCGGGCCGGGCGGTTCCCAACCATCACCCCGGACGGGCTGCTGTTTCCCTGTTGCGGACCGGTTGTCGGAGAACAGGCGCCGGGTCGGAAATTGTTCGAGATTGGCGCGCTGGAAACGGCGGACAGCGACAATGTCAGTGAAGCGTTCGAAGCTTTGGACGATGACCTGATGGTTCGGTTGCTGAGCCGGATTGGTCCGCTTGGCATCATCCAGATGGCACAAGGGTCGTCCGGAGCGCATTCGCAAGCAGAATATGTCAATCAATGTGACATCTGCCTGACCATCGCCACTGACGGGGCCTTGAACCATGAGGTGACAGAACTTCTTGCCCAAATCGACAGTCTTGTCTGACGCGGCTTCTCTTGCCTGTGCGTTTCTGTTTACCGGCGATCCATCCTCCGACATAATTACCGGTGCAGGAAGTGCTGAAACGGCGCTGCTCAAGGCGCTGATCCGATATGGTCGCTTCCACAGGATCGACGTCTTTGGACGGGGGCTGAGCAGTGGTTCCGAAGATTTTTTTGGCGCCAGCAGCCCCCGTACCGATGTCCGGTTTTTCGGGACTGCCGAACTGCCGACCATTTTGGGCGAAGCTGTTCCCGACGTCGGATTCTGTCCCTTTCCCCTGATCTGGCAGCTCGCTCAGTTCCGGGATTTCGCTGATCGCCCGTTTCCGATAATCGGTTTTGTTCACACCCTGGCTCATCTCGATATTCGCTCCGGACTGGAACGGAATCTGAGATCGGTTCATCATGACCATGACGTTGCGCTTTGTCCGTCAACGGCGATCGCGAAAACTCTGGAAAAGATGTTCGATGGCATCATTTCCGACTTTCCGGCACTGGCCGAGAGGAGGCCTGCGATAGTCGATTGCCGATTGGGCATCGACGTCAGCGAATTTTCTTCGCGCAACAAGCAAGCGGCGAGATCGAAACTGGATCTGCCGGAATCGGAAATGATCATGCTCTATGCCGGTCGCCTCAGCCTCGCCTCCAAGACCGATCTGTTGCCGCTTGTCGCCGCCTTTGCCGCATTGCCGCCCCGCAACCGTGACCTGCTGTTGATCGTCGGTCAGCAACAGCAGGAGGGAACATCCGATTTGCTTTTGCTCCATGCGCAAAGCCTGGGTGTTGACGATCGGCTCGTGATCCTCGACGGAAGCGACCGGGCAACCGTCGTAAATGCGTTCGTGGCGGCGGATATTTTCATATCCCCGTCCGACAATATCCAGGAAAGCTTCGGGCTGACGATTCTGGAAGCGATGGCCGCCGGGCTGGCGATCGTGGCGTCCGACTGGAACGGATACCGCTCGATCATCGATCATGATGAAACCGGATTATTGATTCCAACATGGTCTCATCCGCCGGATCCGGAGATTGTCCAAAATTGGTATTACAGACCACGCTCGGTCGGTCTTCACATGGCGGAGTTAACCGTTGTCGACCCGGTGCAAATGGCAGCTCATCTGAGAAACCTGCGGGACGATCCGGCGAAGCGCCGCTCGCTTGGCCAGAATGCGCGCAACAAGGTGCAAAGCCATGACTGGCCACATGTGCTCAAGCAGGTGGAAGATATCATACAAGACGCGACAGACGCTCCAATTCCGATACGGGAGCCATGCCTTGCGCCCATGGCCTGGGATGTGTGGAATTGTTTTGATCATTATCCGGGCACAGGATTGCCAACCTCGTTCGAGGTGGTGCTCACCAGACACGCAGAAAAGATCGACCTTCGCATATTGCAACGGCTTGCGGGATTGGCCGGGCTGGATTGGGCCTCGATGGAAGAGATTCTGGATGGTGTCGGTCGGTCGGGGCGGTTGACGATCCAGAGCAGCGGCTCCGACAGCTATGGCTCGTCTCAAATCCGCGCAACAATATTTCTCATCAAGCATATGGTTCTGGAAAGGAAAGAATGATGGTCAAATCTATAAGTAACGCTTCTGCCGCCGCCGTCGAGATGCAATTGGCTCCGATGACGACGACCATGACGGACGGCATGCACGGGACGGAGAAACCACCGGAAGGTGGTTCCTATCACGACATGCTGGCTTTCGGCTTTGGTCAACCGGTTGTCTCGAGCGCCGATGGATTTCGTCAACGCAC
>JAGPVK010000078.1 GCA_018067055.1 Sphingomonadales bacterium
GACCAAGCAAAGGCGCTAGTGTGATGCATATTCATGAAGAAGCCGTCGAACGGCATGTTCTTGCGGTACTGGTCGACAATGAAGCGGGTATTTTGGCGCGTATCGCCGGCATGTTCACTTCGCGCGGCTACAATATCGAGAGCCTGACCGTTGCGGATATCAGCGAAGACCATGCGATCAGCCGGATCACCATCGCCACCAATGGCCCGCCGCATGTCATCGAGCAGATCATCGCCCAGCTTGATCGACTGGTTCCGGTGCACAGCGTGCGCGATCTGACCGAATCCGGTCCGCATGTGCAGCGCGAGCTCGCCCTGGTGAAAGTTGCCGGCAAAGGCGACAACCGGATCGAAGCGATGCGGCTTGCCGACGCCTATCGCGCCCGGATCGTCGATGCCTCGACCGAAAGCTTCATCTTCGAGATTACCGGCGCACCGGAAAAGATTGAAACATTTGTCGCGCTGATGCGGGAAGTCGGGCTGGTCGAAGTCGGGCGGACCGGCGTGGTTGCCGTTTCCCGTGGACCCAATGCGGGATGAATATTGCTTTGCTATTCATCGGTTGCTTCATGCGGGTCAGCCTGGCCCAGTGCCACGGTGTCAAGGGTCAGAAGGCTCTGATCGGCCCGCTGCCACGGCGATGACGATTGTTGTTTTAATATCTCTATACATTTGAAATTAAGGAAGAAAAATGAAAGTTTACTATGACGCCGATGCTGACCTTGGCCTGATCACCGGGAAAAAAATCGCGATTGTCGGTTATGGCAGCCAGGGCCATGCCCATGCCCAGAACCTCCGTGACAGCGGCGTCAAAGATGTCGCCATTGCCCTGCGCGCTGGCTCAGCAACCGCGAAAAAGGCCGAAGCAGCCGGTTTCCAGGTGATGACCAATCAGGATGCTGCGAAATGGGCCGATATCGTCATGATCCTCGCACCCGATGAGCATCAGGCAGCGATCTATGACGATGATCTGCACGACAATATGAAGGAAGGCGCCGCCCTTGCCTTCGCTCATGGTCTCAATATCCATTTCGGACTGATCGAAGCGCGTGCCGATCTTGACGTGATCATGATCGCTCCGAAAGGTCCAGGCCATACGGTGCGCAGCGAATATCAGCGCGGCGGCGGTGTCCCCTGCCTGATCGCGATTGACCGCGATGTGTCCGGCAATGCCCATGATGTGGCGCTGGCTTATGCTTCCGGTGTCGGCGGCGGCCGCTCCGGCATCATCGAAACCAACTTCCGCGAGGAATGCGAAACCGACCTGTTCGGTGAGCAGGCGGTGCTTTGCGGCGGTATCACCCATCTGATCCAGGCGGGTTTCGAAACCCTGACCGAAGCCGGCTACGCACCGGAAATGGCCTATTTCGAATGTCTGCACGAAACCAAGCTGATCGTCGACCTGCTCTATGAAGGCGGCATTGCCAACATGCGCTACTCGATCTCCAATACGGCGGAATATGGCGATATCACCACCGGACCGCGGATCATCACCGCCGAAACCAAGGCCGAGATGAAGCGGGTCCTGGCGGACATCCAGTCAGGCCGTTTCGTGAAGAATTTCGTGCTCGACAACCGCGCCGGACAGCCTGAACTGAAGGCTGCCCGCAAAGCGGCTGAGGCGCATCCGATAGAGGAAACCGGTGCCCAGCTCCGCGCCATGATGCCATGGATTGGCGCCAACAAACTGGTCGACAAGGACAAAAACTAGACGTTTCAGTCGAGACGGGCGGCCTGTTCAAAGGCCGCCCGGTCGCGGGCTTCCGCGAATTTTAGCAACTGGTCCGCAACCTGGGCGTCGCAATCCTGCGTCAGACGTTCGACGCAGGATTTCAAACTGTCGGCCGGTCGGGTTATTTTGCTGGCCATGGCCCAGCCCGGGAATTGCCGACGATCTATCGTCAGGCCGTGCAGTCGAATGATGGCGTGATGCCTCGGATCAACGGAAATCCGGGCAAAGGTTGCCTCGACCTCGGCCTGTCCCCCTTCAAGATACTGCAGATAGCGTCGGTGATCATGGATCAATATACCGGTAATATTGTCGCGGTCATTGTTATGCTTGGCGCGTCGCAAGAGAGCCTGAACCTCGACTGGGTTCATCTGGTGGCTGGGACTGCTCATGTAGACCAGGCAATACAATTCGATGGTTCCTTAGATGGCTCGGTTGCACTTTAAACCGGCAATCTTAAAATATTATATCCGATACAGAATCATCACACTTACCGTCGGGCTGGCGATTTTGAAAAAATTACATCGCCGGAGTTGATTTCTGCGTCACTATGGATAAAACGCTGCGCATG
This sequence comes from Sphingomonadales bacterium, assembly GCA_018067055.1. Classification (GTDB taxonomy): domain Bacteria; phylum Pseudomonadota; class Alphaproteobacteria; order Sphingomonadales; family Sphingomonadaceae; genus Parasphingorhabdus. The sequence goes on from JAGPVK010000078.1 coordinate 2,300, forward strand.
ACGAGGTTAAAAGCTCTCTCGCTGCTACGACTTATACGCCCTTAGGCGTACCAATGCTGCTGCCCGAAACGCGCAGCGCCCCGCCTAAGGGACGATTTTCCAGAATATTTCCAGAAAACCAGCGAATTTGCGTCTTGCGCGCAATTCCCAGCAGCATAAGAGTGAAGTCATGCACCAGAATCCGTCACAGAAATACCGTCCGTTCCCGCAGATTGACCTGCCCAACCGGCAATGGCCCTCGCGCACCATCGACAAGGCACCGCGCTGGCTGTCCACCGATCTGCGCGACGGCAATCAGGCGCTGATCGATCCGATGAATGCGGAAAAGAAGCAGCGGTTCTTCGATCTGCTGGTCAAGATCGGCATCAAGGAGATCGAGGTCGGATTCCCGTCTGCCGGCGCGACCGACTTTGATTTTATCAGCGGACTCGTCAAATCCGGCAAGATTCCTGACGATGTGATCGTGCAGGTGCTGACCCAGTCGCGCCGCGACTTGATCGAAACCAGCTTTGCCAGCCTGGAAGGCGCGCGCGCTGCGATTGTCCATCTCTACAACGCCGTCTCCCCCGCTTGGCGCGATGTCGTGTTCCGGCTCGACAAACAGGGCGTCAAGGATATTGCCCGGGAAGGTGCCACCATCCTGCGCGAACAGGCAGAGAAATATCCCGATACCGACTGGCATTTCGAATATTCGCCGGAAACCTTTTCTACTGCCGAACTGGATTTCAGTCTGGAAGTGGTCGAAGCGGTGATGGAGATTATCGAACCAACTGCTGAAAAACCATTGATCCTCAACCTGCCGGCGACGGTGGAAGCCGCGACACCGAATATCTACGCCGACCAGGTCGAGTGGATGTGCACCCATATCAGCAAGCGCGAGCATGTTGTGGTCAGCTTGCACACCCATAATGACCGGGGCTCCGGGATTGCCGCATCGGAACTGGGCATGATGGCCGGCGCCGACCGCGTCGAAGGCTGCCTGTTCGGCAATGGCGAACGCACCGGCAATGTCGATCTGGTGACACTGGGCCTGAATCTCTACACCCAAGGCGTTGATCCGGAACTGGATTTTTCCAATATGGACGAAATCGTCAAGACCGTGGAATATTGCAACCAGTTGCCGGTTCCCGCCCGCCATCCTTAT
>JAGPVK010000093.1 GCA_018067055.1 Sphingomonadales bacterium
TGAACGACATCCGGGTTGCTTGATCCAAACAAGCGCGGCAAAAAAATGCGCCGCTCCTCCTAACCGGTCGTTCGGGACAGACGGGCCTGATCCGATTTACCGGACCAGTGCCCGACAGGTTACGGTTTAAAGATCGCGCCGCGTTGTCGTGGTCGTCGTCTCTCCTGCAGCGCCCTCTGGCGACACGTCACGCGTCCGGGTGCTCCGGGTTGCTGACATAAGCCCGATACCGGCGAGGATAACAACGCCCACTATGATATAGGTCTGCGGAGCGCCCAGTATAAATGCGCCATAAGCGAGTCCGCCGATGAAAACGGCAAAGCCGATCATATAAAGTGAGAAAGACGACATCAATCATACTCCTGTTACACCAGACATGCGTCCGGTAACAGATATACGCCCGGCGCAGCCGGAGGTTGCAATCGCTGCGAATTCTTAGCAGGATGTATCGCGTTTGCCTGCGTGGTTGCGACGGGGCAGAATGCGCACCATCTCGCGCCATCGGTCTGGCAGAAGGAGATCAAGCGGGAAATATTGCTGGAAATGGTCCACTATAAATCGGTAGAAGGGATTTGCGCAAAATGGCAGAATCAATTTTGCCTGATGGGGGAGACTATCAATGAAATTGCAGCGCCTTTTTGGAGCAATGTTGCTGAGCGCCTTTGTGCTCACGGCCAATCCGGCCAGTGCAAGAGACCCGCTCGCCACGATGTTGTCGGGGGAATCGATGACCAAGGGGAAGAAGCTCGAAAGGGCGATCGAGAAAGCCTCCGAACATCCGTTTGGCAGCGCCAAAAATCCGGTGCGGGCAGCCATGCCGACGGGACAACGAGCCTATCTGAGCCGATTGCGCTGCGCCAATGGTGCGGCCCCAACCTATTTCAGAGGGGGTAGCGTTGGAGACAGCCCGTACGGGAATATCATGGACGTCTATAATGTCGATTGCGGGGACGCCGAGCCAGGCAGCGTGGAAATCTTCATGGACATGTATCACAAAGGTCATGTGGAATCCGCCCCGGTCCCTGGATTCACTATAATGGAACCCTGATTTGGCCCGAAAAATTCGTCTCTTTTCTCCTTATGCTCCGGTCCCGCTGGCGCGCATCCTCGAAAAGGAAATGGACCGCGAATGGACGCAGAAGGAAAAGAATAAAGGCCGCGTAATGGGCGGCGGGACCGAGGAAAAAATCCTGTTGCGCTTTGTGCAGCACAATATCCGCAATGATTTTGCAACCTGCCTGAATGGGAAAATGGTGCCGGAGCGGGGCGGCACCATGATCAAGGCGCGACTGGGCCGCGCCCGCAGTCTGAATGTCTTCATGATTTTCTGGTTCGGATTTCTCGGCTTCTTCATGCTGGTCAGCACCGTTCTGGTGGGCAGCCAGGATGTCCCGCTGACCTTCAAGCTGCCGTTTTTCGGGATTCCGTTGCTGATGATGCTGGCCGGTGTGGCGATGCTGAAATTTGGCGGCAAGAATGCGCCCGAACATGAAGAGAAGATTCTCGCGTTTCTGGCCGACACGGTAAAAGCACGCGAAGACAGGACCACTCGGCTGACAGATACTATTTAGCCGTTCGCCGGCAGCGCTCCGAACAATAGACCACATTGTCCCAGTCCCGCACCCATTTCTTGCGCCACCTGAACGGGCGGGTGCAGACCGGACAGGTTTTTTCCGGCAGCGCCGTCTTGTGATGTGCCATTATGTCTTTTTGGCTGCCTGGGCCCTGGCGAAAAATTTCTGCACATCATATTCGTCGTCGCCGTCGTAACGCGGCGCATATTCAGCGAAGGCCGCTTTCAGTTCATCATAGCGTTCGTCAAATCGCACCATATTATAGGCATGGCTGACCAGATAATATTCGCCGGCCTGCATCTGTTTGAATATGATGCCGGCAAATTCATCAACATCCATGCCCATGCCGCGGGTCAGCGGCGTCGCCACCCAGCCGGGGATGATCACACCCAGTTCGATATTCTGATGCGCTTCCCGGCGCAGCACCTCCATCAGCCCGAACACAGCATGCTTGCCGGAAACATAGGCCGCGCCGCCCATGGGGAGCGCATTGAACAAGGCGTTTTCAGATGCTGTGGCATAAATGGCCGAAGGCTTGCCATCCGCGCGGAACCGTTTGCCAAATGTCCTGATGCCATTCCACACCCCGAAGAAATTGACGTCATAGACCCTGGCGATCTCATCCGGGTCCGCATCCAGGACCGAGGCACGGGAGCTGCCAATGCCGGCGTTGTTGATGATGATATCGGCTCGCCCGTTTTCCGCCCAGGCAAAATCCGCCAGCGCCTCGACCTGATCGGTACTGGTGACATCGCCGACGAAATATTTGGCGTCCACGCCTTGCCCGGTCAGGGTGGACACGGCCTCCTGCAGACAATTTTCGCGCGGTTCGAACAGGATGATCCGGGCGCCTGCCCTGCCCAGTTGCCGGGCCAGCGCAAAGCCGATACCGGTTGCGCCGCCGGTGATGACCGCCGTCTTGCCTGCAAAATCCATATGCCGCTCCTTTGCCTCTCACTGACAGATTATTTTTCTGATCAAATGACAATGGTAGCAAATGGGTTTATGTTCACACCATGTATATTTTCATCATCTTCCTCTGCGGTATCGGCAATTTTGCCATGCACAAGGCCATGCTCGAGAGCAATCACCCGATCATCGCCGAAGCGCGCGGCAATTTCCGCAGACTGCTGGGACCCTATGGCAGCTATATCCTGGAGTTTTTCATGCTCACCGCAGCGATGATCTTCGCCAATATGGGCATGCTTACCGCGGTGATTTTCTATTTCGTCTATACGCTTGCCAATTGCGCGGCCGCCTGGGTGCTTTTTTCAAACAAGCATTAAGTTAGAATGGCTTATGGTGGTCACCGACCGAAGCCGTTCATCCGACTACGCACGTAGTTTGTCGAAAGCCGGTTTCGGCTGCAACCAATCGGACATAGCAGCGCTCTACCAGAAGTGGACGGGCGGGAGCAAATATCTTGAATAACAGAATAGGGATTTATACCGGCATTGCCGCGGGAGCAATGATCGCAATGATATCCCTCCCTGCGGCGGCACAGACGCAG
>JAGPVK010000094.1 GCA_018067055.1 Sphingomonadales bacterium
CACCAACCACCGATACGCCGGCGTTTGAACCGACCGGTGATCTAGTCAGCGTACCTTCAGTCGCCTTTCCCGGACGCGGCGAATATCGCTTCCCAACCCGCATCTCCAGTAATGTGCGCAAGGATCTTGAGCGGTTCAACCCCAATATCATGCAGATATCGAGCCCCGACCGGGTCGGGCACAAGATGGTATCCTGGGCCCGTCGCCAGAATATCCCGGTGCTGGCGTCCGTACATACCCGCTTCGAGACCTATCCCCGCTATTATAATCTCGCCTTTCTCGAACCGGTGATCGAAGCGATATTGCGTCGTCTCTACCGCCGCTGCGATGCGCTGGTGGCGCCCTCGGAATCGATGGCCCAGGTGCTGCGGGGCCAGCGGATGAACTATGATGTCGGCATCTGGTCGCGTGGCGTCGATCGCGAAATATTCAATTCCGACCGCCGCGACCTGCAATGGCGCCAATCGCTGGGTATCGCCGATGATATACCGGTGATCGGCTTTCTTGGCCGGCTGGTTATGGAAAAGGGACTCGATGTCTTTTCCGACACGATCGACGAACTCAGACGCCGCAATGTCGCACACAAGGTGCTGGTAATCGGTGAAGGCCCGGCCAAACAGTGGTTTGAAGACCGAATGCCCGACGCCATTTTTGTCGGATTTCAAAAGGGCGGCGATCTCGGCCGGGCGGTTGCCAGCATGGATATGCTTTTCAATCCCTCGATCACCGAGACATTTGGCAATGTGACACTCGAAGCCATGGCCTGCGGACTGCCGGTAGTGGCAGCCAAAGCCACCGGTAGCCAGAGTCTCGTCAAAAACAATGACTCTGGCAAGTTGATCCCACCCGGCGCCGTCCGCGGGTTTGCCGATGCGCTGCAATCCTATTGCGAAAATCTTGACCTCCGCCACACCCATGGCTCGGCAGGTGAAAAACGTGCAGAAGAATATAGCTGGGACCAGATCAACAATGCGGTTGCGCAAACTTATGTACGACTGGTTCGTCAGCGGCAGGCCGGTCATGGTCCGATCCAGCAAGCTGCCGTCCGCTAGCCATGCCGGGTCTGTTTGACGACGGCAGTGATCAGCAGCGAGAAACGGATATCAGACCCGACGCGCCGTTGGCGGACCGCTTGCGTCCGCGCCAGCTCGCCGAGATCGTCGGCCAGGATCATCTCGTCGGCAGCGATGGCACGATTGGCCGCATGGTTGCCGCCGGACGACTGTCCTCGATCATTCTCTGGGGACCGCCAGGCACCGGCAAGACCAGCCTTGCGCGGTTGCTGGCCGACCAGACCGAACTGCATTTCAAGGCGATCTCGGCAGTTTTTTCGGGTGTTGCCGATCTCAAAAAGGTGTTTGCCGAAGCCGAGATGCGGTTTCAGTCGGGCAAGGCCACTCTGCTTTTTGTCGACGAGATTCACAGGTTCAATCGATCACAACAGGACAGCTTCCTGCCCTATGTCGAGCGCGGAACGGTGGTGCTGGTCGGCGCCACCACCGAAAACCCGTCCTTCGAGCTGAATGCGGCATTGCTCAGCCGCGCGCAGGTATTGATCCTCAACCGGCTGGATGCCGCAGCGCTGAGTGATCTATTGGCAAGAGCCGAGGCGCTTGAAGACAAGGCTCTACCGCTCACCGACAACGCCAGAGAAGCACTGATTGCCAGCGCGGACGGAGATGGCCGGTTCCTGCTCAATCAGGCCGAAACCTTATTCTCGCTGGACATTGATGACCCGCTGGACCCTCCCACGCTGGCGAAAACACTGCACCGGAGAATGCCGGTCTACGACAAGGATCGCGAGGGCCATTATAATCTGATTTCGGCCCTGCACAAAGCGCTGCGCGGATCCGATCCTCAGGCATCGCTATATTATCTCGCGCGGATGCTGGTGGCGGGAGAAGAGCCACTCTACGTGCTGCGCCGGATCGTTCGCTTCGCCAGCGAGGATATCGGCCTGGCCGACCCGCAGGCGCTGGTGCAGGCGCTGGCAGCGAAGGATGCCTATGATTTTCTCGGCAGTCCGGAAGGCGAACTGGCGATTGTTCAGGCCTGCCTCTATTGCGCGACCGCGCCGAAATCCAACGCCGCCTACAAGGCGCAGAAACAGGCCTGGAAATCGGCCAGGCAAACCGGTTCGCTGATGCCGCCACCGAATATCCTGAACGCCCCGACCAAGCTGATGAAGGATATTGGTTATGGCGCCGACTATCGTTACGATCATGAGAATGATGATGGCTTTTCCGGCGACAATTACTGGCCGGAAGACATGACACCGGAAAAATTTTATCAGCCGGTAGACCGGGGTTTTGAACATAAGATCCGGGAACGGCTTGAATATTGGGAGAATTTGCGTGCTAAAAAAACTGGTTAGGATTTGTGTCGTCGGCGGATTATTTTCCGGCAGCGCTTCAGCACAAGACGCGGAATCGATCCGCTATGACCGCGCCCTGGCGGCAGGGTACAAGGCGCAATTCATCTGTTCCGGCCTGTGGAATGGCGGAAAATCGCTGGCACATATCAAGGCCGATGAACTGACCGGCATCTACGACAGGATTGCCGATATCGTACCAACATTGGTAGAGGAAGTGGACGAGAGCGAACGGCTGGTCCGTGTTCGTTATGCCGAGGACGCGCCACCGCGAGCAGCAATCTGGAATCGCAAGACCGGTTGCACCGCAATGCCAATCGGACTTGGCGGGATAAAAGCCGGTCCGCAAACCAAGCTGCGTGAATTTCATGACGAACGTCCGTGGCCGATGGGAGACCAAGATGCAGCGGCGCAAAAATCGGCCGGATCATCTGGCTTTGAGACGGTCGCGGGACGGGCATTTGACCCGCAAGCCTTTGGCGGCAAAACCAGCGCCATACTGATCGTGCAAAATGGCAAAATCCAGACAGAAAAATACAAGGACGGGCACGACCTCCACACGGGGCAGCGCACCTGGTCTGTCGCGAAATCCATAGCCGGTACGTTGATCGGCCATTCCGTGCAGCAGGGCATGGTTGACGTGAGCGCCAGAACCGGCCTGTCTCAATGGCAGGAATTCGGGGATCCGCGCCAATTCATTACAATTGACAATCTCATGCGCATGGCCAGTGGCCTGACCAGCGATACGGCCGGCAATCGGACAGATGCTATCTATATGGGCGGTACCAGTGCGAGCGAACAAGCACCGATCTGGCCGCTTTTATATCAACCCGGCACCAAGTTTCGCTACGCCAATAATGATATATTGCTGGCCGTGCTCGCCGCTCAGGCCGGACATCTGAACAAGCAATCCAGGCTCGGCCACGATCTACCCGAAGACCATGGTTTCGACCCTTTTGCATTTTTCCAGAAGTTAGGCATGACCCGCACCTATGCAGAGACCGACTGGCAGGACAATTACATCCTATCCAGTCAGGTCTGGACCACCGCTCGCGACCTCGGTCGTCTGGGCATGCTTTATCTCAACAACGGCATGTGGAACGGCGAACGGCTGCTGCCGGAAAACTGGCGGGAATA
>JAGPVK010000011.1 GCA_018067055.1 Sphingomonadales bacterium
GACCAAGAGCGAAAAATTCGCCTTCCTCAACCAGCCTAACCCGTCTTATCATGGCAAGGTGTTTACCGATGCCTTTGGCCCGATGGCCTTCATCCTGGCGGCGCGCACCCTGTCGCTGCGCGATCTGGGACCGGCGCTGTCCCCGCAAAATGCTTTCTATATCCTGACCGGCATGGAAACGCTGGCGCTGCGGATGGAGCGGCATTGCGACAATGCGCTGGCGATGGCGAAATGGCTGCAGGGCCGCGACGAGGTCAGCTGGGTATCTTATGCCGGGCTGCCGGACAGCGACTATCACGCGCTGGCGCAGAAATATCTTGGCGGCAAGGGCGGCGCGGTGTTCACCTTCGGCCTGAAGGGCGGCTATGAAGCGGGGCGGAAACTGGTCGAAGCGGTCAAGCTGTTCAGCCATCTTGCCAATATCGGCGACACCAGATCGCTGATCATCCACCCGGCCTCGACCACCCACAGCCAGCTGTCCGGCGAGGAACTGGTTGCCGCGGGTGCTGGACCGGATGTCGTGCGTGTTTCTGTCGGAATCGAACATATCGACGATATTATCGCCGATATGCAACAAGCGTTGGAGTCTTTGTAATGAGTGAAGGTGATGCAGGCGATTATGTCTATGACGAAGAGACTGGCGAATGGCTCAGCCCGACAGATGCGGCCGCTCAATCGACCGGACCGGAAGTCGTGGATGCGGTAGGTAATGTCCTGGCCGACGGCGATGCTGTGACTTTGATCAAGGATCTTAAGGTCAAGGGCGCGGGGCAGACGCTGAAACGCGGCACCCTGATCAAGTCGATCCGCCTGACCGGTGACGCGCAGGAGATCGATTGCAAGCATGAGGGGATCAAGGGACTGGTGTTACGGGCCGAATTCGTGAAAAAACGTAGCGGCAGCCAATAGCGCTGTTGCAGTGCAACACGTTTCTGATTAGGCAAGCCCGCGCCAACTCCTTGCAACAGGATTTTCGATGACCATCATTTCCAAAGCTCTCGGCCGTATCCAGCCTTCTGCGACGCTCGCCATGTCGGCGAAGGTTTCTGAACTCAAGGCCCAAGGCGTTGACGTGATCGGTCTGTCGGCGGGTGAACCCGATTTCGATACGCCTGACTTCGTCAAGGAATCGGCGATCCAGGCGATCCGTGACGGCGATACCAATTATACCGTGGTCGACGGGACACCAGCGCTGAAGGCAGCGATCATCGGCAAGTTCCAGCGCGACAATGGCCTGACCTATGCGGCCAATCAGATTACCGTCAACAATGGTGGTAAACATACCTTGTTCAACGCGCTGGTGGCGACGCTGGACGAGGGCGACGAGGTGATCATCCCCGCGCCTTACTGGGTCAGCTATCCCGATATCGTCAATTTCGCGGGTGGTACGCCGGTGATTGTCGAGGCGGGCGCCGATCAGGGCTACAAGATCACCCCGGCGCAGCTGGAAGCGGCGATCACGCTGAAGACCAAATGGCTGATCCTGAACTCGCCTTCGAACCCGACCGGCGCTGCCTATAGCGGGGAAGAGCTCAAGGCATTGGCTGACGTCATCCTGCCGCACCAGAATCTGATGGTGATGACCGACGATATGTACGAACATATCTGGTATGCCGATTTTCCCTTTGCGACGATCGCGCAGGTCTGCCCGGAGCTGTATGACCGCACCTTGACGGTGAACGGGGTTTCCAAGGCTTATGCGATGACCGGCTGGCGGATCGGCTATGCTGGCGGCCCGGCCTGGCTGATCAAGGCGATGGGCAAATTGCAGTCGCAGTCGACTTCCAACCCGAGCTCGATTTCCCAGGCCGCTGCCGTTGCCGCGCTGAACGGTCCGCAGGACTTTCTGATCGAGCGGAACGCCGCCTTTGAACGACGCCGCGATCTGGTGGTGTCGATGCTGAATGATACGCCGGGCCTCGAATGCCCGACCCCGGAAGGCGCTTTTTATGTCTATCCCGATGCCAGCGGCGTGATCGGCAAGACCACGCCAAAGGGTCAGGTGATCAAGACCGACGAAGACCTGATCGCATATTTCCTCGACGAGGCGCAGGTGGCTGCTGTCCATGGCGCGGCCTTCGGTCTCTCGCCGGCGTTCCGGATCAGCTATGCGACCTCGGAAGAACTGCTGACCGAAGCCTGTACCCGCATCCAGCGGGCCTGCGCTGCTTTAATTTAGACCTCAAACGCCGGGCGGATATGCTTGGTCTCGCGGCAGTTCGCTGCGCGAACGCCTCCGACGGGGCGTTTTCATTCAAACCTCAAACGCCGGGCGGGCGCATCCTCGCCCTTGGCTTTCGCGCCATAAGGCGCGGCGGCCGGTCGGCCTTGCCTCGGCTGCGCCTCGGTTAGAAACCAACCAAGATTGGGAACGTCGAACCGCGCATAGCGAGGCAAGCGCGACCGCGCGTCGGGCTATAGCCCGCCCCGTCGGAGGCGTGAGCGAAGCGAACTGCCGCGAGACATGACAAACACCCGCGCCCGGCGCTTGAGGTAAGTAGAAAATCTTCTCGCCCGCAAACTGAATATGCCCATGTGATCAGGTTCACAGCGGCGACAGGAAAGCTATATTATGGCTGTAACCAACAGGCGGGATGTTTCGAACAACCATCGACCCCCAAGGAACAGAGCATGAAGAAATTATTCAAATCCGATTTGACCTACAGCCTCGGCGGCGGCTTCATCGCCGGTGCCTTGATGTTGTTTCTGATGCAACCCGCCGAGCAGCGGACTGACCTCGGCCAGGATCTGTCGTCGACGGTCAGCGCCGCCAGCCAGTTGCTGAGCTAGACATGATGAGTCCGGTCCTTTCCAGAACGATTGCATTTGGCGTTGCCTTTGCTGCCTTCGGGACAATCTGGGCCGGCATAGAGTCGGCTCTGCCCGCGGATCAGGCGTCGGGTTCTGGCTTTGTTGGCGAAGCCCATGCCGCCGAAAAGGCGACCGTCATCCCGATGCCGCGCGTCAATGCCGCTGAATCCGGCAAGCGTGCCGTCGCGATTTTTGCCGGTGGTTGCTTCTGGGGTGTCGAGGGTGTGTTCGAGCATAGCAAGGGTGTGCTCAGCGCATCGTCAGGCTATCATGGCGGCACGAAACGCAGCGCTTCCTACGAACTGGTGAGTTCCGGTCTCACCGATCACGCAGAGGCCGTGCGGGTGGTCTATGACCCGCAGCAGATCAGCTATGGCAAGCTTTTGCAGATTTACTTTTCGGTCATCGCCGACCCCACCATGCTCAACGCCCAGGGCCCCGATCGCGGCAAGCAATATCGCAGCGCGCTGGTGCCGATGAACGCCGGTCAGGCGAAAGCGGCGCGGGCCTATATCGCGCAGCTCGAAAAAGGGCGCTACTGGAATCGCCCGATCGTCACCAAGGTGGAAGCATATAAGGCCTTCTACCCCGCCGAAACATATCATCAGGATTTCATGCAGAAGCATCCTGGTCAGGGCTATATTGTCCGCTGGGACAAGCCGAAACTGGCGAATCTGAAGCAATATTTCCCGACTCAATACCGGGCAACGCCGGTATCCTGAGCCGGGCAGCCATTTAACCGACTGTTAGCTTCGCTCTGTTATAGCAATGGGCAACCGCAGAGGCAGACATGGTCAACCACGATTTTGAAATTTTGATCGCAATCACCGCATTGGTGGTTGGTATCGCATGTTTGTGGATTGCCCGACTCGACGCTGGCTAGGCCGAGTCCCTATTTCGGGCTGAGCACCATCAACATCTGACGGCCTTCCAGCTTCGGATAGGCTTCGACCTTGGCGGTTTCCTTCATGTCTTCCTGCACCCGGACGAGCAAAGCCATGCCGAGTTGCTGGTGGGACATTTCGCGACCGCGGAAGCGAAGGGTGACCTTCACCTTGTCGCC
>JAGPVK010000116.1 GCA_018067055.1 Sphingomonadales bacterium
ATGCATGTCCACTTGCGCGGCCATTTCTGTGTCGCCAGACATGCGGTCAATCACTGGCGCGCGCGCCACAAAGCCGGCGAGCAGGTAGACGGACGGATCATCAATACGACCAGCGGTGCCGGACTGCAGGGGTCCATTGCCCAGGCCGCCTATTCGACGGCAAAGGGCGGAATCGCTGCACTGACATTGGTTCAGGCCGTCGAACTCGGTCGCTATGGAATCACCGCAAACGCGCTTGCGCCATCCGCGCGCACCCGGATGACGGAGCAGGCCTTCGCCGATAAAATGGCTGTTACCGAAGGCAGCTTTGACGTCCAGCATCCGGCCAATATTGCCCCGGTGGTGGTCTGGCTGGGATCGTCAGAATCCGCCGACGTCACCGGTTGTATTTTCGAACTGGAAGGTGGCCGCATCACTATCGAGGATGGTTGGCATCTTGGCGCCACCACCGATGCTGGCAAGCGCTGGAAGCCCGACGATGTCGGTGAAGCGGTCCACAAATTGATCGCCGAACAGCGCCCCGCACGCCCTGTCTGGGGCACCTGATCGCATGCGCTTCGCTTTTTCAGAAGATCAAGCAGCAATCCACGATGCCGTAGATTCGTTCCTGACCAGCATATCGACCAGTGGTGGCACACGCCTTGCCATGGATGACGGGACGGGTCTTGATCGGCCGCTTTGGCATGCGATGGCGAGCGAACTCGGTCTAACCGGCACAATCATTCCCGAGTCCTTCGGCGGTTCGGAACTCGGCGCGGTCGAGACAGCCATCATTTGTGAAGCCTTGGGATATCAGGTCGCCGCCGTGCCCTGGCTGGCCAGCGCGGTGATCGCCACCCATGCGATTGCGCGGGGTGGCAGCGATGCCCAGCGATCCGAATGGCTACCGCGTCTCGCGGAGGGCAACGCGATTCTGTCCTTCGCCGACAAGGGGTTTTCGTGTCAGAACGGACTTGTCTCCGGCACATCGCGCTTTGTCCCGCAAGGCTGCTCCGCCGAAGCGATCATCGTACATGCGGATAACCGGGTCTATCTGGTCTCGACCGACACCGAATATTGCCTGATGTCGCCACAGACCTCGCTCGACCAGACCCGCCCTTTGGCGAAACTGACATTGGACCATGCAAAGGCGGAGCTGCTTGCTGCGGTTGGCTGGGATGAAATTGAGCCTTTGGCATGGACGGCGATTGCCGCAGATGCATTGGGCGGTGCCCAGGCCTGTCTGGACCAGAGCGTCGCCTATGTCGGTGAACGCGTCCAGTTTGGCCGGGTGATCGGCAGCTTTCAGGCGGTCAAACACAAGCTTGCCGACATGTTGATCGGCTTGGAACAGGCCCGGTCCGCTGTTTACTGGGCTGCCGGCGAAATAGACAGCGATGGCGATGATGCGCGTTTAGCCAGCCATGCAGCGAAGAGCTTTGCCTGCGAAACTTATGCTGAATGCGCTGGCCATGCGATCCAGTTGCTCGGCGGGATTGGTTTCACCTGGGAACATGACGCTCATCTATATTTCAAGCGCGCACGCGCCAACCTCTCGATGATGGGCGCACCGAGCTGGCACCGCGAACAGATTGCCAAGCTTATATTGCCGGAGGATTTATGCGCCTGACTTATACCGAAAGCGAGCGGGCCTTCCGTGCCGAAGCCGCCGACTGGTTGCAGTCTGCACTCTCCGGCGAATTTTCCGACTTGCGCGGCCTGACCAACCGGGTCTCCGCACCAAAGCGCCGGCTCGAATGGGAACAGCATTTGGGTCAGGCCCGCTGGAGCGTGGTCGGATGGCCGGCAAAATTTGGCGGGCGCGATGCGACCCTCTCGGAGCGCCTGATTTTTGCCGAGGAATATGCTGCCGCGGGAGGACCACCGCGGCTCAATCATCTGGGCGTGGAACTGCTGGGACCAACCATTCTCACTTATGGAACCGATGCGCAAAAATCCGTGTTTTTGCCTGCGATATCCGCCGGCGAAGCGATCTGGTGCCAGGGCTATTCCGAACCATCTGCCGGTTCGGACCTGAGCGCCATACGCACCAGCGCGCAGCTGCATGGCGATCAATGGTCGATCAATGGCCAGAAGGTCTGGACCAGCCTCGCCCAATTTTCCGACTGGGCCTTCATCCTGGCGCGGACGACACCAAAGAGCGTTGGCCGTGACGGGCTCTCCTTCCTGCTGGTCCCGCTGGATCAACCGGGTGTCTCGATCCGTCCGATTCGGCAGATTACCGGTGATGCCGAGTTTAACGAACTGTTCCTCGATGACGCCCGCACCGCAGCGGACAATGTGCTTGGCAAGGTCGGCGGCGGCTGGGAGGTCGCAATGTCACTGTTGGGAATCGAACGCGGTGTCTCCACCCTTGGCCAGCAAATGACCTTCCGCAATGAACTCGACGCGGTCATGGCCGCCGCCCGGCGAAACGGGACAGCCAAAGATCCCTTGATCCGCCAGCGGTTGGCACAGAGCGAAATCGGTTTGCGCCTGATGCGCTTTGGGGCGCTGCGGATGCTCGGCGGCGCCAGCGATAATCAGACAAACGCGGCCATCACCTATAAAATTCAATGGGCTAGCTGGCGGCGGTCCCTGGGAGAATTGGCGATGGACGTGCTAGGACAGGAAGCGGAAATCGCACCTGCCCTGCCCGCTGGAGAATATGCAATGCCGATGCTCACCGAACTGTTCCTCAGCGCCCGTGCCGACACGATTTATGGCGGCACCAACCAGATTCAACGCAATTTGATCGCCGAGCGCGGACTCGGCCTGCCGCGCGAACCGCGCGGCGACCTGAAAGGCTAGACTATGACTGCTCCCTCATATCCCCAACCCACCGGCATGCTGTCCGGTAAGACCATGCTGATCACCGCTGCAGCGGGAAGCGGTATCGGCGGCGCCACTGCGCGCCGGGCCGCCGAGGAAGGTGCACGACTTTACCTTTCCGACACCCATGAACGACGACTCAATGAAACCGCCGATGCGATTGCCGCAGCCGGATTCGACCGACCCGACATCGGGATATGCAATGTTACCGACGAGATGCAGGTTCAGGCGACGGTTGCGGATGCCATCACCCGGCTTGGCCATATCGATATTCTGGTCAATAATGCCGGACTGGGCGGTGCGGCATCGGTGATCGACATGACCGATGAGCAGTGGTCGAGCGTCCTCGACGTCAGCCTGACCAGTGTGTTCCGGATGACCAGAGCAATCCTGCCGCACATGTACGCGCGCGGCTCCGGCGCTATCGTAAACAATGCATCGGTATTGGGCTGGCGGGCGCAAAAGTTGCAGGCGCATTATGCCGCGGCAAAGGCAGGAGTGATGGCATTCACTCGCTGCGCTGCAATGGAAGCCGCCGAACATGGCGTGCGGATCAATGCGGTGTCTCCGAGTCTGGCAATGCACGCCGCGCTGGACAAGGTCACGCCGCCCGGATTGCTGGAAGAACTAACCCGGCGCGAAGCGATGGGCCGTTATGCCGAGCCTTGGGAAATTGGCAATGTGATCCTGTTTCTCGCATCCGATCTGTCGAGCTATATGACCGGCGAAGCGCTCTCCGTGTCGAGCCAGCACCCGTGACCGCTCTGATATTCCCCGCGCCGGATGCATTGTTCGATGCGATAGGAACGGATCTGGGCCCCAGCGACTGGCTGACCGTGACGCAAGAGATGATCGACCTTTTCGCGCGCGCGACCGGTGATGACCAATGGATTCATGTCGATGTCGAGCGCGCCAGGCAAGGCCCCTTCGGCTCCACCATCGCCCATGGCTATCTGACCATGAGTCTGGTCAACAATTTCCTGCCCCAGATGATTGACGTTCAGGGCATATCGATGGGGGTCAATGTCGGCGGCGACCGGCTGCGCTTCATCGCCCCTGTACCCGCCGGCAGCCGCTTGCGCGGTCGCGGTGAAATACTCACTGTCGAAAAAATCAAAGGCGCTGTCCAGGCAGTCATCCGCGTGACGCTGGAGATCGAAGGATCAGAGCGGCCCGCATGCGTGATCGAGACGATCAATCGCTATTTTGGCGAACCCGACTAAGCCGGTGTTCCGGGTCGGAAATGAACAGCAAGGGAGCGCGTATATTTTTGAAAGAAATATAATTTCCAACATCCGTAATTTTCTGTCCAACATCACGCGAAAATAGGCTTCCTTGGCCTCAACTTTGACGAACTTTGGAAGCCATGAGCCACTGGAACCATGGTCGGCTTGTTCGGAAGACCACCTGTCAAGAGCCTGTCCATGATGCACGATTTTGGTCACGCAGCTCGGCGCGCATCACTTTTCCCGCAGCATTGCGCGGCAAGGCGTCGACAAATTCGATCGAGCGGGGCGCCTTGTAATTGGACATGAAATCGCGGGCCCAGTCACAGATATCTTCGGCCGTTGCCTCGGTACCGGGCCGAAGCACGGCAAACGCCTTGCCGACCTCGCCCATGCGCTCGTCGGGCACGCCAATGACGGCAACCATCTCGATCGCCGGATGGCGCGAGAGCAGCGACTCAATCTCTGCCGGATAGCAGTTGAAGCCGCCCGAAATGAACATTTCCGTCTTGCGATCGGTGATCCGGAGATAGCCCTGTTCATCAACTGTGCCGATATCGCCGGTATGCAGCCATCCGTCTTCATCCACTGCCTTGGCCGTTGCCACCGGATCATCAAGATAACCGCGCATGACCCCTTGGCTGCGCACCCAGATTTCACCGGCAGTTCCCAATGGCACATTCTGCCCGTCATCATCGACACAACGCAGTTCCACACCGGGCATCGGATAACCACAGCTGCTGGCGACGACTTCGGGCGGGTCGTCCTGGCGGGTCATCGTGATCACGCCATGCTCGGTCATGCCATAGCCATTGACAATATTGCGCATGCCCAACTCGCTGCGCATCCGCTCGATCAGGACGGTAGGTACGGGCGCGCCGCCGGTCACCGCGACACGCAGCGACGAAAAATCGACTTGCGAGCTGCTTTGTGCCTGCAACAGCGATTGATAAATTGCCGGCGGACCGGGGATGAAGCTAACCTTGTGCTCGATGATCAGGCGCGCGGTTTCAGCCTCGTCAAAAACAGCTTGGGGAATGATTGTGGCACCGCGCAGTAAACAAGCCAACCACCCGGCCTTATAGCCGAAAGTGTGCGAAAATGGATTGACGATCAGGTGGCGGTCGCCCTGACGCAGATCGACGCGAACAGACCACTCACCAAACATTTTGATCATTTGCCGATGGCCCGTCATCACTCCCTTTGGCGCACCGGTGGTGCCAGAGGTAAAGATGATGTCGGAAAGCTCGTCGCCGTGGCGCTCGCCCAATATGGCATCGACCGCAGAATCGGCTGCGCCCTTGCCGGATGCCAGAAAGTCATCCCATTTCTCGATGGCGACAATATGGCTGAGATCAGGCAGCGACTGGTTCACCAGCAATGCGCGATAGTCGCTGCCGAGAAAATCGCCCATCGTGAACAGCATTTTTGCTTGCGTGCGGCGTAATATCTCCGCGGCCTCCTGCCCCTTGTAGCGCGTATTCAGAGGCACCAGCACCGCGCCACAAATATGCGCGCCAATCGCGGCAAATATCCATGGACCGCAATTTGGTGCCCAGATCGCGACCCGGTCACCCGGCCCGATCCCGCTGGCGAGCAGGGCCGATGCCGAAGCCCGTGCAGCTTGCCACAATGCTGCAAAAGTCCAAGTCTGGCCATTTTCGATCAAGGCGGGTTCGGCTGGCCAGCGCCGGGCCGCAGCGGCGGCGGAGGCGGCCACGGTCTCCGGCCATGTTTCAGGCCCAATGTTCACTTCGTCCATATCCGTCCCCGCGCCAACCGTCATATCATGCAACCTCGAACAGCCCGGCCGCGCCCATGCCGCCAGCCACACACATTGATACCACAACATATTTGACACCGCGGCGTTTGCCTTCAATCAGGGCGTGGCCGACCAACCGGCTACCCGTCATGCCAAACGGGTGACCGATGGCGATGCCCCCGCCATTGACGTTCAGCGTTTCCGGATCGATACCGAGTTTGCGCTGGCAATAGACCGCCTGACTGGCGAACGCCTCATTGATCTCGAACAGCCCGACATCCTCTATCTTCAGCCCTGCCCGGTCGAGCAATTTCGGGATCGCGAAAACCGGCCCGATGCCCATTTCGTCGGGATTACAGCCGGCGACCTGAAAGCCGCGATAGATTCCCAGAATCGACAATCCCTCTTTCTGCGCTGTCGCAAGATCCATCAGGACCTGTGCCGAAGCACCATCGGAAAGCTGGCTGGCATTGCCGGCGGTCACATGATTTCCCGCTTTGACAATGAGACCGTCCTTGAACACAGGCTTCAGCCCCGCCAATGCTTCGAACGTGGTGCCGGGCCGAATACCCTCGTCGGTTGAGAGCGTGACGCTTTCCTGGCCAGTCTCGTTGCCCTGTTTGTCGAACAAAGCTTTCTGGACGGTGATCGGCGCGATTTCATCCGCAAACCTCCCTGCGGCCTGAGCGGCGGCGGCACGCTGCTGGCTGCGGGCAGCAAATTGATCCTGGTCATCGCGGCTTATATTATAGCGATCCGCCACGATTTCGGCCGTCTCGATCATCGCCATATAGGCATAAGGATCATGATCTTTCACGAAGCTTGAACGATTACGCCATGCAGGCGTCTGCTTGTTGAGGGTGAGTGTGATATTCTCCACACCACCGGCAATCGCAACGTCGACTTCATTACAGATAATGCCGCGCGCGGCCAGGGCCAGCGCGTTCAGACTCGACGAACATTTGCGATCGATGGTGAATCCGCTGGTGCTGTTGGGCAGGACCGATCCGTGCACTGTCAGCCGCCCGAGATTGTAACTTTGCGTATTCCATTGATTGCCGACCCCCAGATAGACGTCATCGACCCGCGCAGGGTCTATACCGGCCCGGACAAGCGCCGCATCGACCACATGGGCAGACAGAACCGGCGCTTCGGTATCATTGAAGGCGCCTCGATAGGCTTTGCCGACGCCGGTGCGGGCGGTAGCGATAATTGCTGCATCACGCATAAATAGTCCTTTGCTAAGTCAACTGCGATCACACAGGGCGGATATCCGGCTCGTTGCGTCCGCTACAATGCTATCAATCAATTGCTGACAGCTCTCTATGCGATCGATCCGGCCACCAACAACGCCCGTTGCCATTACCCCATTTCTAATATCACCATCGACCACCGCCTTGCGGATCAGCGTCGGCATTGTCGCCGCCATGATCGCCTGACGCAAAGGCATGCCCCCATGTTTCGTCATCGCGCGCGCCGAATACAGCATCTCGCTCCACGAGGCACCAGTGTTGCGCTTCATCGCCAGTCCGGCTTCAAAGGCACGCAGCCACATTGCCAGTCGCCCCGATTGTTCAATCCTGTCCATCAGCGGCGTACGGACCATCCGTTGTGGCACTCCATCAAGTCTTGAGGTGACAAAGATATCGTCGGTGCCAGCTTTCAAAAAAACATTCTTGCTGACAACATGAACTGGGCTCTCTTGTGTCAGCATGAAACGCGTACCCATTGCTATTCCCGCTGCGCCATAGGCCAAAGCGGCGGCCAGACCACGGCCATCTGCAAACCCTCCGGCTGCAATCACCGGAATCTTGACGGCATCAAGTATCTGCGGCAGCAGCACCGTGGTCGGCACCGATCCGGTATGCCCGCCCCCTTCACCGCCCTGCACCGTCACCATGTCGACGCCCAGCTCGGCCATTTTGACCGCATGCTTCACCGCACCCACTGTGGGGATGCACAATATCCCCGCATCCCGGAAGCGCCCGATCATCCGTGCATTCGGACCCCGACCGAAACTGACCGCGCGGATCCGATCTCTATTGGCCAGGATCAGCTCAACAATCTGCTCGGCACCGGGCTGAAAGCTGTGAAAATTCACGCCAAATGGCTGAATGGTGCCCGCACGAACCATTTCTATTTTTATGGCGACTTCGTCCGGAGTCATCACCGCGCAGCCGAGAAAACCAAATGCACCGGCGTTCGAGCTGGCGATCACCAATTGCGGCTCGGAAACCCAGCCCATCGCGGTTTGGATTACCGGCACGCGGCATCCCAATCGTTCGGTGAGAACCGTGGCGAGTGGATTACTCATACGTCGCATCCGTCATCCCTGCTTCTTGTTCGCAGCGGCCATCGATTTCGCATCCATACCGCCAAGATTATTGCTATTCACCAGATCGCTTTGCGCGTGCGCGAAATGGTGCATGTGAAATACCGCATCCATCGCAGTGCGCTTGCCGCGCAGATCCTCAACATGATTGAGCGCCTGCTTGGTCAGCCAATTGCCAAGCCGGTCTCTGCTGGCCAATTCATCTGCAATCGCCTTGACGTCGGCCATCAATGTTTCCCGTGTCGACAAACGGTTTACCATGCCGAAATTATAGGCGCGCTCGGCCGACATCCGTTCGCCCAGCAATATGAATTCTTTGGCTATGCGCGGTGGAAGTTCGAACCCATGGGCGAAATATTCAACGCCAGGTATTCCCATCCGGTTGACCGGGTCCTGGAAAAAGGCATCATCGGTCGCAACGATTAGGTCGCATACCCACGCGAGCATTAGCCCGCCGGCAATGCAGGCCCCCTGTACAGCGGCAATCGTGGGTTTCGGTATATCCCGCCAGCGCCGACACATGCCGAGATAGACTTCCTGCTCTCTTGTATAGAGCAGCTCGGCCCCCGGCTTGTTTACATGGTCGGGAAATAGATGGCGCCGAGCCCAACTGGCACCCAGGTCACGACCCGGCGTACCGATATCATGCCCGGCCGAAAAATGCTTGCCTTCACCACGCAGCACAATGACACGGATCGCGTCATCATCGACCGCACGCCGGAAGGCGTCGTCCAGAGCGTAGGTCATCTGGTTATTCTGCGCATTGCTGTATTTCGGGCGGTCCATGATGATATGGGCGACCGCACCATCTTGTTCATAGCGGACCGGCTGATCCGTTTCATAAACATGAGACGCTGGATAAGGTTCAACTAGGTCGCTCATGGGGCACTCCTTTGGGCATTAAGAATAAGGCGACAGACCGGTCGTCGGTAGTCAGCATGAGAAGAAACTCCCATCGCGTAAGCCCATGCTTGGATGGTAAAGCCAAAACAGCCCCCGGCGTACCCTCAAATGGTGACATTCGAAGCGATCGAATCGAAATGGTTGCGGCTTAGCTCTTGCCTGCGAACTTGATGGTCATCCAAACCCACGCCGGAGTCCATGGATGTGCCTACATCACTGATCGGAATTGCCAGTACGCATCGCGACCCAAATTCCTCTGGGAATGTCCCAATCAGCTGCGGATGCAATGGATGTCGATGAACATGATCAGGCAATGTTCCATTTTCCATGTTGGAGTTTTCCGTTGAAGGCGCTTGATCTTTTCAGCAAACTTGCTCTTTAGGGCCAAGGAGATCAGACCTTCCCGGCTGTCGCTGCAAGGGTCTTGTGAATTTACCGCTATGAAGAAAAATATCAGCAAACGACACGACTCGAGAAGTGAAGCCACCCGTGTGGCGCTGATCGAAGCTGCGGAATCCCTGTTCGCAGAACATGGTTTCGAGGCCGTTTCAATGCGCCAGATCGGCTTGGCCATCGGATCCGGAAATAATACGGTCGTCACATATCATTTCGGCACAAAGGACGCCTTCATTCAGGCAATTTATATGCATCGCCTTCCTGCAATTGATGCTCGCCGGCGAGAGCTTCTGGCGGAGGCTGACGCTGAGGGCAAAGGAGACGATCTTGCGCGTCTTTTGAGAATATTTTTCCTGCCCTTTTTCGAGCAGACCGATGGCCACGGCCGTCACAGCTATGGCAGGCTGCTTTGCGAGATGCTTCGCGATGGCAGAGGCCCGACGCGCGAATTGCTCGATGATCCAGAGCCGGCAACCGGCCTGGTATTGCATCGTATCCGCTCGAAACTGTCAGTGGGTGATGGCCACGCCCTCAGGATTCGCCTCCACATGATGGCTGCGATCATTCTCGAATCTCTACGACTGATTGACAGCGCCGGGAAAGAAGAATTCGGAAAATATTCCGATTTGGCGATCTTTGATGAAGCTCTAGCAATGATTCTTGCGATACTCACCGCACCATATCGCGAAGTCGACGAGAGAGACTAGCTTCTTTCAATAAAAATACTAACGACCCTACTACCGTCTCGCACACGATAGACTGACAGACTTTGACCGCCCGCAAGGCTTTGGCTCATTCCGTACAGCAGGCGAGAATGGTCGCGTGCGATACCTAAGGCCGCAGCACGCACATTTTCAAAATTGAAAAGTGG
>JAGPVK010000123.1 GCA_018067055.1 Sphingomonadales bacterium
CCGACGAATCGCAATATATCCCGATCAGTTCGATCCGGCCCGCCAGCGAACTGCCGCTCGCACAGCAGCCGCATTATGAATATCTCGCCAGCTACAGCCCGGTGCTGTTGCAATATATCGAGGCGCATGGCGGCTATGGCAATATTTGTACCGTTCCCGTGCCGATAAGGAAAGTTTCAAACTAGCGTAATAATATTACAATGCATCTCGCGCCGACCGTCATTTGCTGGTAATGCAAAGCCTATAGACTCATCAGAACAGGAGCCTCCCCATGCGCGTTGGAACACCCCGGGAAATCAAGAATCACGAATATCGGGTCGGCCTGACACCCGAATCGGTCCGCGAACTCATCGCTCATGGCCATGATGTGCTGGTTGAAACCGGCGCCGGACTCGGCATCGGTGCCGAAGATGCCGAATATGTCTCCGCCGGCGCAACGATTGCGCCAAATGCCGCTGACATATTCGAAAAATGCGAAATGGTGGTCAAGGTCAAGGAACCGCAGGCGATCGAACGGTCGATGCTGCGCGAAGGCCAGATATTATTCACCTATCTGCACCTTGCGCCCGATCCGGAGCAGACCAGAGATCTGGTCAAATCCAAGGCGATCTGCATTGCCTATGAAACCGTCACCGGTACCGGCGGTCTGCCGTTGCTCAAGCCGATGAGTCAGGTTGCCGGTCGGATGTCGATTCAGGCTGGCGCGACTGCGCTGGAAAAGGCCCATGGCGGCCGCGGCATCTTGCTTGGCGGCGTACCCGGCGTCGCTCCCGGCAAGGTGACGATCATCGGCGGCGGTGTGGTCGGCTTCAACGCGGCGCAAATGGCCTCCGGTCTCGGCGCGGATGTAACGATCCTGGACCGCAATCCGGATGTGCTGGAATCGGTCGGCACCCATTTCGAAACCCGGGCAAAAACCCGATTTTCGAACAAGGCCAATATCGCCGAATGTGTCGCCGAGGCCGATCTGGTGATCGGCGCCGTGCTGATCCCCGGTGCAGAAGCCCCCAAGCTGGTGACGCGTGATATGCTGAAAACCATGCGGCCAGGATCGGTATTGTGCGATGTCGCGATCGATCAAGGTGGCTGCTTTGAAACCTCGAAAGCAACGACCCACGAAAACCCGACCTATGTCGTCGATGATATCGTCCACTATTGCGTCGCCAACATGCCGGGCGCGGTCTCGCGCACCTCGACCTATGCACTGAACAATGTCACCCTGCCGCATGCGCTGGCGATTGCCAACAAGGGCTGGGAAGTGGCGTTGCGCGAAGACAAGCATCTCGCCGAGGGACTGAATGTCTGGAACGGCCATGTCACCTACAAGGCGGTCGCCGAGGATCTCGGCTATGACTATCTGTCAGCGGCAGAAATTCTGGGATTGAAGGCAGATGGTTGAAGCGTGTTGACCTTGACCGTTAGAGGTGAGCTTGTCGAACCACGCTGCAAGACCATAAGCACCCTTCGACAGGCTCAGGGCTAACGGTAGGAAGAAGGAACCAACAAATGGCAGCAGCAGATCAGAAACCGCTCGGTTCGGGCTTTCACGCGAAGAGCGAGCCGCACGAGATACTTGCTGGCATCAATCTGACCGGCAAGACCGTGGTCGTCACCGGCGGTTATTCCGGTATCGGCCTCGAAACAACCCGGGCGCTGACGAACGCTGGTGCGACGGTGATCGTGCCGGTGCGCGATCCGGCCAAGGCAGAGGAGAATCTGGCGACCGTCGAGGGCGATGTCTCGTCGGCAACAATGGACCTCGCCGATCTCGATTCGGTACGCGGATTTGCCTCCTCGGTCTATGACAGCATCGATTCTCTGGATCTGTTGATCAATAACGCCGGGATCATGGCTTGCCCGCTCGATCGGGTGGGGCCCGGCTGGGAAAGCCAGTTCGGCGTCAATCACATGGGCCATTTCGCGCTGACCAAGGCGCTGCTGCCGCTGCTCGAAAAGGCCAGCGCGCCCCGTGTGATCGCGCTGTCGTCGACCGCGCACAAGCGCAACGGCATATTGTGGGATGATATCCAGTTCGCAAATACCGAATATGACAAATGGGTCGCCTATGCCCAGGCAAAAAGCGCCAACGCCCTGTTCGCCAACGCGCTCAGCCGCCGGATGCAGCGCTTTGGCGGACGGGCCTTCTCGGTCCATCCGGGCGGTATTTTCACCCCGCTGCAGCGCCACTTGCCGGTCGAGGAACAGATTGAGCTTGGTTGGCTGAACAAGGACGGCTCGGTGCCGCCGACGGTTGCCGAAATCTTCAAAACACCGACACAGGGCTGCACCACGAGCTTGTGGGCCGCGACGTCCCCACTGCTCAATGACATGCCGGGCGTTTATTGCGAAGATTGCGACGTCGCCCAGTTGATCGGCGAAGACTCGCTGCCGTTTGAACATTGCGCACCGCATATCACGGTTGACGCAGACGCCGAGCGGCTCTGGGATATCAGCGAGCAACTGCTCGCCACCGCATGATCGTGACCAATGAGCGAACTGACTTGGAATATGCCGGACTGTTGCAGCGTGATGCGACCGGATTCCTTTTGCAATGTGATGATGGCAACCGCTACCGGCTTGAACTGCTGCGTACGCCGATCGACGAAGTCGAAAAGCGGGTGGTCGTGACGGGCCGCGTGACAAGCGATGCGCTGCTGGAAGCAGCAGGGGTGCGGCTGGCATGAATTTCCGGCTTGCCGAAGACGGCGATATCGACCGGCTGCACACGCTGATCGAAAGCGCCTATCGCGGCGAAAGCGCCAAGCGCGGCTGGACCCATGAAGCAGACCTGCTTGGCGGGCAGCGGACCGACAGAAAATCGCTCAAGGCAATTGTCGCCGACCCTGATCAGCGGATCTTACTCGCCGAAAGCGAAGCGAAATTGCGTGGCTGCGTGCAACTATCAAGAATCGGTGGTGGCCTTGCCTATCTCGGTCTGCTGACCGTCGATCCGGGGGTTCAGGCTGGCGGGCTGGGCAAGCTGCTGCTGGCCCATAGCGAGGAATATGTCCGGACTAACTGGCAGTCCGAGGCCATCGAAATGACCGTCATCAAACAGCGAGTCGAATTGATCGCATATTATGAACGGCGCGGATATCAGCGAACCGGAGAATATCGTCCGTTCCCGCATGGCGATACACGTTTTGGACTGCCGAAAACGAAATTGCTGGAATTCGCGGTGCTGCGCAAGCAGATCTAGGCGACCTTGCCTTCGAGTGCCTTCTGCCGGCGGCGCTGCACCGAACTGCCCAGGCCGAGCGCCTCGCGATATTTGGCCACGGTGCGCCGTGCAATGTCGAAGCCCTTGTCGTTGAGCAAGGTAACCAGCTTGTCATCGGACAGGATTTTCTTGGGATCCTCGCCGTCGATCAGCGCCTTGATATGGCTTTTCACCGCCTCCGCCGAGGCAGCCTCGCCGCCAGTGGAACTCTGAATCCCGCTGGTAAAGAAATATTTGAGCTCGAATGTCCCGCGCGAACAGGAGAGATATTTGTTGGATGTCACCCGGCTGACGGTCGACTCGTGCATCTCGATTTTTTCGGCGACGTTCTTCAGCGTCAACGGCCGCAGATGCGCCACACCCTTGCGGAAGAACTCTTCCTGCTGCTTGACGATCTCGGTTGCGACTTTGACGATCGTACGCTGCCGCTGGTCGAGTGCCTTGACCAGCCAGTTGGCGTCGGCGAGGCACTCGTTCAGCCATTCCTTGGACTGCTTGTCCTGTGCCCCGTCTTTCAATTCGGCATAATAGCTGCGGTTGACCAGAACCTTGGGCAAGGTGGCGCTGTTCACTTCGATGAGCCACCGGCCCGCCCGTTCCGCAATGAAGACATCGGGTACCACCGACTGCACATCACCGCCGCCGATCTTGCAGCCCGGCTTTGGATCATAGTTGCGCAACTCACTGATCATATCCATCAGGTCTTCATCGTCGACACCGCAAATGCGCTTCAGCTGCGGCAAGGCGCCCTTGGCCAGCAGATCCAGATTATCGATCAGCCGCGCCATCGCCGGATCATAACGATCGGCATCCTTGGCTTGCAGTGCGAGACATTCTGCCAGGTCCCTTGCCCCGACACCAACCGGATCAAGCGTCTGGACGACCCCCAATATGCGCTCGACGTCGATCAGCCCGACATTCAGGCGCTGCGCCAGTTCCAGCAAGTCGGCCTGCAAATAGCCGCACTCGTCAATCTGGTCGATGATATGCTGCGCCACGAACAGATCGGTTCCGGACAGAACCGCGCCTGCCTGATCCATCAAATGGTCCGTCAGGGTCAGCTCCGCGACCAGCATATTCTCGAAATCCGGCGAATCGCCTGTCGCTCTGGAGCTGGCGCTCCCGCCATTCAGGCCCAACTGACCATCGAGTGTGCCATCGCTGTCCGACAGGCTGGTATTGGTGAAACTGTCCGTGTGCCCCTCCATATCGAGGGTCGCTTCGGCATCGGACGGGCCGGACGACAATATTTCGTCGCTTCCCTGGGCTCCCGGTTCGCTCAGCGGTTCCTGAGAATCGCTGGCATCGCCATTTTCGGTGGAAATCTCTCCGGTATCTAGCAGCGGGTTCTTCTCGATCTCGTCGGAAATGAAGGTTTCGAGCTCGAGATTGGACAAGGTCAGTAGCTTGATCGCCTGCTGCAGCTGCGGCGTCATCACCAGCGACTGGCTCTGCCGCAAATCGAGACGAGGCGCGAGTGCCATTGCTATAGTGCGAAGCCTTCACCCAGATAAAGCCGCCGGACATTAGCATCTGCAACCAGATCTTCTGGACTGCCGGCGAACAAGACCTGACCGTCATAAATGATACAGGCCCGGTCAACGATATCGAGCGTCTCGCGCACGTTATGGTCGGTGATCAGGACCCCGATGCCGCGCTCACGCAGCTGACAAACCAGATCGCGAATGTCGGCAATAGACAACGGATCGATACCGGCAAACGGTTCATCCAATAGCACGATCGAAGGGCTTGCCGCCAGCGCGCGGGCGATCTCGCATCGCCGGCGTTCGCCGCCGGACAGGGCCATCGCTGGCGAACTGCGCAACTTGATCAGACCGAATTCGTCGAGCAGGCGATCGAGCGTTTCTGCTCTGACGCTAGCAACAGGTTCGACCATTTCGAGAACCGCCATGATATTCTGTTCTACCGTCATTCCGCGAAAAATCGAGGTTTCCTGAGGAAGATAGCCGATGCCGAGAATCGCCCGGCGATACATGGGGAGTGAAGTGATATCTTCGCCGTCGAGCATGATCCGCCCCGCATCCGGTCGAACCAGTCCCATGACCGAGTAAAAGCACGTCGTCTTCCCCGCACCATTGGGGCCGAGCAGGCCTACAACTTCTCCGCGCCCTACGGAAAGCGACACGTCGGACAAGACCGAGCGCTTGTCGTAACTCTTGGCGATGGAAACCACTGCCAGGCCATGTTCCATGGCATCACTAGCCATGGCAGCACCCGGATCGGCCATTGTTGGCGTTTCAGTAACGGCTATATCGTTCATCATCCGTCCTCATTTGCATGGACCGTCTTGTCTATTGGTTAACAGCATGCCCCATCCCGATCCGAATTGGCAAGCTTTGTGCATGGTAGATTGAAAATGGCCTTTTCTCACCGTAAATCAAGCATCGATCGGCGGGACACAGCGTGGCTTGCCCTATTCGGCCATGAAACTGCATGTTGCTGTCACAAGCAGGGGCTTCAATTTTTCCGCTGCGGTACCGTGAATGTGCCCGACACGCGCCCGCTGGAATCCTGCGTGCCAACCGAAGAACCGCCCGAGGAGCGTCCATCTATGGTCGATCTGCCCGATGCGAGGTCGATGATCAGCCTGCCACCGGCAAGACGATTCGCTCCCTGTGTAAGCGTAACATCGCCGATCAATGTGATTAGCCGTCGATTGAGGTCATAAATGGCGACATTGCCGGAAGCGGTATCACCCGCCTTACGAATAGTAACGCCGCCAGATGCGTCAATCCGGTCAATCTCGATTCCCCCGGTATTTCGATAAGCCACGGTCATCCGCGCTGCATTGAGCACCAGGCCGGCCTGTTCGACTCGAACCGCGCCGGACAATACGACGCGGTCAGCGCGATCCTGCACTTCAATCCGTCCGGCATTGAAATTCACCGGTGCGTTGCTGTCATGGCTGCCGAAAACCTGTGCCGGGGCTGGGCCTACAAGCAACAAGAATGACGCAGCCAGCAGAGCCGCGCCGGCGGAAAGGAAAAGGAAAAGGTTCAATTTCATCTAGGGTCTTCTTAGTCCATTTTGTTCGATCCGCAAACGCGCATTGCCATTCAGACTCACAGTGCGTTCAGCCAAATCGGCTTCGAGCCGATCCGCCCTGAAAGTGCCAATATTGGTCCGCCCTTCCACTACGCCATCACTGCGCAACCGACGCTGTTTGAGATCGACGGTGACATTGTTCGTAGAAAGCCGATATCCGCTTGCGGATTCAACCTGTACAGCACCAGGCACGCGGACATTCTCCTTGTCCATGTCATAGCGACCCGCGCTGGCGCGGATCTGGGCCGGACCGTCCTTCAGTAATATGCGAGCCGATAGGTCGTTCAACTCGACGATTGCTTCGCTCGAACTTTTCTGCACGGCCGACCCGGCTTTGAGCGAAAACGGACGGCCTTCGCTATCCTCACCCCGATAAAGCGCTTCGGTAACCCGCATGCGCTCTTTAGCAACATCGACGCTATTCTTGTCGAGAACGAAACTCAGTTCACCCCTCATCGTGAACGGCGCCAGAGCCAGCATTGATCCCAATATCCCGACCGCCACAGGCAGAATGAACCGCAGCCATCTGACGTTGCGATCATGCTTGCCGTTCGGAGCGGCAAATTCCTGGCGCTTGGACCGGATAAGCTTTGCGGCCGTAGACATGCCTAGACCGCATTCCCGTAAGCATTGTCACAATGACAGAACAAGAAATTCGAACGCTCAAGCATGCGCAAAAATATCTATTTCTGGCCATCCAGCCAGATCCAGTCGCGCACGGTCTGGCAGAAATTCAAAACAGGCCCGTGCCAGATCGGCTCTGCCCTCCCGCTCGAGCCGGATTTCCAGCTCATCCTTCAATCTGTGCAGAAAACGAACATCGGAGGCGGCATAGTCCCGCTGGGCCTCGCTCAGTTCTGGGTTACCCCAATCGCTCGATTGCTGCTGCTTCGAAATATCCTGACCAAGAAGTTCGCGGACAAGTTCCTTCAGTCCATGGCGGTCGGTATAAGTCCGAATAAGCCGGGACGCGATCTTCGTGCAGAAAACTGGTTCTGCCATGACGCCCAGATAATGCTCGATGGCGGCGAGGTCAAAGCGGGCAAAATGATAAAGTTTCAGGCGATTCTGATCGGACAGGATCGCTCGGAGGTTTGGAGCAGCATAATCACTCTGCGGACCGAAGCGGACGAGATGCTCATCGCCGTTGCCGTCCGAAATCTGAAGCAGACACAGTCGGTCACGATGGGTTTGGAGTCCCATGGTTTCCGTGTCCACCGCAACGGCACCATCGGCTAAGACGCCCTCGGGAATATCTTCCTCATGAAAAAAAACTGCCATTGCTATTTGCCTGTCTATTTTGTTTCTAGGCCAACTTCATCTTCGCTTTTGCGGTGTCGGATTGACACCTTTTTGGCGTTCGGCTTCGAACCTCGACCAAATCTCCGGCAGCAAAAATTGACAGCGGCGCCTCATTGGATATGCTATGTGCCGCAGGCCGGTTCAAACAGCAAGTTTAGTTTGAGTTTCTTCTCCTAAGGGAATCACACGAGCAGCACAGGGATTTGACAATATGGCAGAAAATTTACCTGATCCAGCTACCCCCGGTTTCGATCTCAACAAGGCGACGATAGTCTCGCTCCTCTATATTGCCGGATTTGTTGTGGGTATCACCGGCCTGGTGGGGTTCATTCTGGCCTTGGTCTGGAAGGATGAGGTTGCCGGAACGTGGGAAGAAAGCCATTTACAATTTCATATCATGACCTTCGTGATTGGATTCGTGGTCGGCATCATCGGCGGGATTCTGTCGTTCGTGCTGATTGGTATCCCAATCCTGCTCGCGCTCGCTGTCTGGATATTGGTCCGTTCGGTGCTGGCGTTGCTGAAAGCGCAAAAACACGAACCCATTGCCGATCCGAAAACCTGGCTTTTCTGACGACAAAGATTTGAACCTCAGATTCGGCGAGCCTGTAGGGAAGCACCGAATTCATTCGCTTATTCGTCTGTTTTTCTATATAGTTGGAAGGCACGACAATGGGATTCGTGCAAAACAATGTTTCGGAAATCGTCCGCTGTGACATTGCTATTACTGGGTAGGGCGAATTGAAAGTGACGATTTAAGAATGGGTTTTGATAGAAACCGGCGAGGCAGAGGCCGGGACAAACGCGACGGCTTCGGTGACGAAAACTTCGATGGATATCAAGGTGATAACGGTCCGCCCGTAGAAAGATATACGCGACCGGACAGTGATTCGGGCGGCGCCAGACGGGGCGGCGGTATGCCAGATCAGGTTGTCGGCGAAAGCACCGGTACGGTTAAATTTTTTAATGCGCAAAAGGGTTTTGGCTTCATCGTTCAAGATGGTGGCGGCGAAGATGTTTTTGTCCATATTAGTCAAGTCGAACGCGCAGGCCTGAAAGGTCTTGCTGAAGGCCAGACGTTGCGCTTTTCACTGGTCGACCGCGGCGGCAAGGTTTCAGCTTCGGACATTCAGATTGAAGGCGACCTTATCGACGTTCCGGACAGTGGCGGAAGCCCTCGTGAGGAACGCAGTGGCGGCGGAGCCCCTCGCAGGGAACTGACCGGAGAGAAAGCCACGGGTACCGTGAAATTTTTCAATGGCAGTAAAGGTTTTGGGTTCATTCAACGCGATGACGGGCAGCCTGATGCTTTCGTCCATATCTCGGCCGTAGAGCGCGCGGGTATGCGCGGCCTCGAAGAGGGCGACAAGTTGGAGTTTGAGCTGGAGGTCGATCAACGTGGCAAGACTGCTGCGGTGAATCTGGTAGCCAAATAACCTCTCTGAACCGATCGAACAAAAAAGGCGGGCTTTGGCCCGCCTTTTTTTGTGCCCGTTCAAACCGATGCCGAGCCGCCCAATGCGGCAGCAAACGGGCACAGAAAAGCCCGCCCGGTAGCTACCGGGCGGGCTTTCAAGCTTTCCCATCATCAGAAGCGGAAGGTAACCGCTCCTGCATAGACCTGGCTGGAAACATCCGACCGGCCAACCGTTGAATCGGCGGTGAGGTCAAACGAAATATTTCCGGCATTGTAGCGCAAGCCTACGCCAACTTCGCCCCAGTTCTTATCCGGATTTGCCAGCGCGAATGGAACCACAGCACCATTTCCGCCCACAAAATTCGCTCCAAAGGCATTAGGATTGTCCTGGAATTCATGAACATAGTTCATAGAAGCACGAAGTTGCAATTTTTTGCCCGGCTTTGACTTGAACTCGACGCCTGCGAGGCCCTGGATGCTCTCATAGTCAGGCCGAATTATCGTCAAGGCTGGGCCACCGCCCTGTTCACTGACATTGCTGAAATTGATCTTTGCTGCCCGGGCGCGGATGCCCGGAGCTATGATCGAGTCAAGCAAGTCGAGTTCCTTCGACACCCCAAACTCACCTGCATATACCATGCTGTCGTCGTCAGTCGTCAGGTTGAA
The DNA here is from genome assembly GCA_018067055.1 of Sphingomonadales bacterium. Classification (GTDB taxonomy): domain Bacteria; phylum Pseudomonadota; class Alphaproteobacteria; order Sphingomonadales; family Sphingomonadaceae; genus Parasphingorhabdus. The sequence goes on from JAGPVK010000123.1 coordinate 9,672, forward strand.
GGCCTGTGCACCAAGAGCCACGTTACGCAACGTCTCGACATTATAAGTACCCACCGTCAGGCGTCCGTCAAATACCAGGCCAGATCCTGTCTTGGTGCGACCATAAATCGAACCCATGATGGCTTTTGACTGTGCCGTATTGCCCAGCGCAACCGTCGCATCGACATCTGAATAATATGCCGAAATACCAACCATGGATGCTTCACCGAGATAATATTCAAGGCCACCAGCGATGAAGAATCCGTCAAAATCGTCTTCTCCGCTGGCACCGGCACCAGGATTGGTAAGCGGCATGGATTCGCCGTCACCGCTAACAAAGCCACCGGCAAGATAGACCGCCATGTCTTCGTTCACGCCACCCGAACGCATTTCGGTTTCACCGGCACTACCAGCTGCGTCGCTGAGGACACTTGCACCATTCATGGCGAAACCGCCGAGAGACGCTGCAGCCAATTGCATCGGCCGCCCGATCACCGCAACGGTGCCGCCATTGGAGGAGCGGTCAGCCAGGCTCATCCTGTTCTGATGGAAATCGGAAACATTGCCA
>JAGPVK010000125.1 GCA_018067055.1 Sphingomonadales bacterium
TGGCGTGACCGAGTGGAATATAGCAGGCCTGGTTTGGTCCGATTGCGAGACATACACCGACAATTCTGGCGGTGACGCTTTCGAGGCTGTCGGTTTCCAGATCGACCGCGCAGACGCCCTGTTCAGTCGCACGATCGATCCATTGCTCGAGCGCTGCAACTGTCTGCACGCATTCATATTTTGACCGGTCAATCGCCGGAGAGTCGGGTATTTTGGTTACCGGCCCAGCCGGGGCGTTGTCAGCAACATCGGGGTTTTGCGGCTCGGCATGGCCGTCACCGCCAAGTTTCTTGAGCAAGCTGTTGAACCCGTGATCCGCCAGAAATGCGCGCAGCGGCGCATCGGGAATATCCTGGATCAGGAAGCTCTCCAGCGTGTCGGGCAGCGGACAATCCTCGCGCAAGGTTACCAGTACCCGCGATAGCCGCGCCTGTTCGGCAAATTCGATCAGATTGTCGCGCATCTTGGATTTCTTCATCTCCGGCGCCGCGGCGAGCACGCTTTCGATGTCGCCAAATTCGTTGATGAGTTTCGACGCCGTTTTCGGTCCGATCCCCGGCACGCCCGGGATATTGTCGGAACTGTCACCCATCAGGCCGAGCACGTCGCCCAGCTTTTCCGGTCCAACGCCAAATTTCTCTTCGACCGTCGCCCGGGTCATCCGTGCATTCTTCATCGTATCAAGCATGTCGACGCGGCTCTCGCCATGCGGCTCGATCAGCTGCATCAGATCCTTGTCGGACGAGACGATGGTGACCTTCCAGCCCGCTTCCAGCGCCGCCTTTGTATAGGAGGCGATCATGTCGTCCGCCTCGACATTCTCTTCCTCGATCAGCGGCAGCGAGAAAGCGCGCGTCGCATCACGGATCATCGGGAATTGCGGCTTCAGATCCTCCGGCGCTTCCGGGCGATTGGCCTTGTAATGCTCATAGAGATGGTTGCGGAAACTGGTGCCCGCCTTGTCCAGCACCACCGCCATATGGGTCGGGCCGTCGGCCTTGTTGAGTTCGTCGGCAAGCTTCCACAACATGGTGGTATAGCCATAGACCGCGCCAACCGGCTCGCCCCGCACATTGGTCAGCGGCGGCAGCCGATGATAGGCACGGAAAATATAGGCCGATCCGTCAACGAGATAGAGATGATTGGGTTTGCTGTCTGAAGTGTCCGTCATAGTCGGCAGCACTAGCAGCGCCAGCTGCCTTCGTCATTTCAAATTCCGCTTCACCGGAAATTTGAATGCGATATCGCCGCCTTTAAATTCTGTACGGTGTCATGCACCGGACGCGGTTTGGCTCGCATCCCCGGCTCAAACATTACCACCTGATTGCGCCCGCGTCTTTTGGCGGTGAATAAGGCCGTATCGGCATTGCCCAGAATTGCGGCGCGTTGCTGGTGCGAGGCAATGTCGGTCACGCCGATACTGACGGTTATGACGTGGCGCATGTTATGACACGGTTCGAAAATCGTGTTCTCGATCTCGTGCCGGATTATTTCGCCGATAATCTGGCCCTCCGGAGCGCTGGTTTCAGGCAGGAACACGCCAAATTCCTCACCGCCGATACGTCCCACCAGATCATTGTCGCGCAATGTCTTCCGGAATACCTTGCCAAGCAGGATCAGCGCCTGATCTCCGATCGGGTGTCCGAAATTGTCGTTGATATTCTTGAAATGGTCGACGTCGACGATCATCAACACATTGGCCTTTTCATCCACACGCATCAGTTCGAGCTGGTGAAAAAAGCTGTCCCGGCTGAGCAGACCGGTCATACCGTCGAAATTGGCCCGCTGTTCGAGCGCCTTGTTCGCGTCGCGCAATTTGGTTTGCGCTTCCTTGAGCCGGTTTGTCAGGCCGACGAGCTTGTACCGCTGCTTTGACATATGAAGGCCCAGCGGGATTGTGATCGCCCAAGGTATCAGCAGTGACATGTTGATGGCTGGCCAAAATCGGTCATCCACCCCGAAAAACAGTAGATAGACCGTTCCCGTGAACGCAACCGACAACAATGCCGCAATCGCAGAAATAATGGCGGTCTGTCGAATAGGCGACAAGCTGGACATGGTCGTGTTCATCAAGCCCGGCATTAACCGAGAGATATTGAACGGCTGTGCAAGGAATTGGTTAACAGCTTGATATGCAATTGCCGCGTGATTGTCCCTGATCGTTACATTTTTGACAATCGCCGGTCGGCAGCGTTGCTAGTCCGGCAGAATGCCCTGCAAGGCTGCTCGATTGTCGCGCAACACCATTTCAGCAAATTCCATGAAGGCGCGGACCCGGGCGGTCCTGCGCAGATCTTCATGGGTCAAAATCCAGATGTCACGCGACGGTTCCGGCTCACGGTCGGTTGCCCGTACCAGCCCTGACACGCCATCGGCGGCGATGCATGGCACCATGACCAGGCCCATGCCTGCCCGCGCCAGCCGCACCTGCAGGCCGATACTGGCAAAATTGCCCCAGACCGGCACCCGGGCAAATTCGGTTTTCTGGGTCCAGTCGGGAAAGCGGCTCTCCCGGTCACCCCAGCCGAGCCAGCGCGCGTCCTCCGGGCGATTCTCGAAATCCTGTTCTGCCAGATAGTCAGGATTGGCATAAATGGACGAACAATAAGCAAACAGCCTTTTCCCGACCAGGGCATCGGGCGGATTATTGTCCATCCTGATGGCAATATCCGCCTCTCGCCGGGCCACATCGAGCAGATCAAAGCTGGTGATGATTTCCAGATTCAGGCCGGGATAGGCGGCGCAAAATTCCGGGAGCCGGTCAGCGAATATGGTCAGCGCGAAGGGCTCGGCCATGGTCACCTTGAGACTTCCCGACAATTCGTTGTCGCGTCCGGCGATATGACGCTCCACGGTGAATAATTCTTCCGAGAACTGATCGGCAACCCGGGCCAGTTCTTCACCCGATGCCGTCGGGAAATAACCCTCGGGACGGCGTTCGAACAACCGGCTGTCGAGTGATTTTTCCAGCTGCTCGATTCTGCGGCTAACCGTACTGTGATGCACCCCCAGCCGCTTGGCGGCAGCACGCACCGTGCCCGCTTCCATCACCTCACGAAATGTCTTTACATCTTCCCAGTCCATAAGCCGACTTGTAATCCCGAAATCGCAATATTGCATGGCTAAATTTTGCACCGCTAATGTGCAATTTCTTATTTTGACTTCCCATTTTTCAGCCGATAACAATCGCGCTGTTGCTCGTGAACCGCCGCATGTCCCCCGAAGACAATTTTGATCGCTCAGGAGAATAGCCAATGACCATCCCGATTATTGCTGCCGTCGCCGGAGCCATACTCGTCATCCTGCAAGCGATACTGATGATATTGGTTGGCATGCATCGCATCCGCAACAAGGTAAATCTTGGAACTGGCGAAGATCCTGCGCTGGAGCGCAAGATCCGCCGCCATGGCAATCTCGCTGAAAATGCAGCCCTGTTCATCGTCGTGCTGGCGCTGGCGGAAATGACCGTGGTACCGAATAATGTCGTCCGGATCATCGCCATTGTCTTCATTCTGGGCCGGATCTTTCACGCGATTGCCCTGTCGACCGTCGCCGGTTCGCATGGTTCGAGCAGCGGCAAGATTTTTCCGATCTTTCGGGCGATCGGCGCGTTCAGCACATTCGGCAGTTTTCTCGCACTCGGCTTCTATCTTCTTACCGGCATATTCTAGCCTCTCCAATCAACCCTGAAATCGAAAGACAAACATATGACCATCGCTCTCTCCCAGATTCTCAAGGGCTCGACCGCTCAGGCCTTTCGCGGCCTGACCACCGTTCTTGGTAAAGCCAAGACAGCAGCCGAAACGGCCGGCACCGCCGAAGAAGCCTATCTCGGCGCGCGCCTGTTCCCCGACATGAACGACCTGAAATGGCAGGTGCAGATGATCACCGAATTTGCTGTTCGCGGTGCTGCGCGGATGACCGGCACGGCGCCAGACGCACTGCCGAACTTGCCGATGGAAGGCGAAAGCTTCGACGCCCTGATCGAACGGGTGGCTGAATGCGCGGAAAAGGTGGCTGCGGCTGATGAGGCGACGATTGATGGCAATGCCGACATGAAAATCTCGATGCCGGTTGGTCCGGGACAGACCATGGAACTGGACGGCCAGACCTATGTACTCAGTTTCTTCCTCCCCAATCTGTTTTTCCATATCACCACTGCCTATAATTTGCTGCGCATGCAGGGCGTGGCCATTGGCAAACGCGATTATATGGGAATGTAACCCTGGATCAGTTCACCCGCTGCGGGCCGCGTCCATCCCGCCACCATTCCTGTACCCAGCCATAAGGAC
>JAGPVK010000133.1 GCA_018067055.1 Sphingomonadales bacterium
ATATCCGCAGGAAGATCACGATCAGCGGAGCCGCCAGCCCGATTGTCTCCGCGCTCGGAATGAAGCCGACACCGGCGGTCGCAATGCCCATCAGAGTGACCGTGACAAGAAATGTATATTTGCGTCCGAGCTTGTCGCCAAGAAAACCGAAAAGGATCGCACCGACAGGACGGAAGCCGAAGCCGATGGCAAAGGTCGCCCATACCATCAAAACTTCAAGTGTCGGATTTCCGCTTGGAAAGAAGGTCGGCCCAATAATATAAAATAATGTGCCGTAAATGAAAAAATCATACCATTCGAAAATGGTGCCAGCGGACGAGGCCGCGATGACCAGCCTGATTTCTTTCGCGGTCGGTTCGCGCTGTCCCGCCGCTGCAACTTCACTGGCCATCCATTGCCCTCCCCAAGGCGATAATTATTCCAGTTCGAGTATCACGGCATCGACGGCAAGGCTATCGCCTTGTGCCGCCTCCAGCGATTTGACCACGCCATTTTTTTCGGCGCGCAGGATATTCTCCATCTTCATCGCTTCGACGACGGCCAGTGGCTGCCCCTCGACAACCGCTTCGCCAACCGCGACGTGAAGCGCGACCAGCAGACCGGGCATCGGGCAGAGCAGATATTTCGACAAATCGGGTGGAATCTTCTCGATCATATGCACCGCATGCTGCGCCACATGGGCGGGCAGGATGCGCGCCTTGTGGGTGGCGCCATGGCTGTTCAGCGCAAAGCCGCTGGCGGTCTTGGCGATCTTCACCGACAGTGGCTTGCCCGCCACTTCGGCGAGGATCAGGCTGTCGCCCGGCGTATATTCCATCGACAGATCGACATCCTGGCCATCCACCACGATTTCTTCCTCAGAAATCGATACGTCCATGATTGTGTCACCGATCTTGACTTGCCATTCCGATGGCGGATCAAGCCGCTTGCCGAGCTGATTGTCGACGCGGCGGGCACGGTCGGCGTGGGCGGTCGCGGCGAAGGCACCAATGGCAGCGAGATTGCGAAGCAGCTCATCGGATGCTGGCGCACCATGGAAACCATCGGGATATTCTTCGGCGATGAAATTGGTGGTGATATTGCCTTCGCGGAACCGCTCGTGCTGCATCAACGCCGACAGGAAATCGATATTATGGCCGGGGCCGATCAGCTCGAACCGGTTGAGCGCATCAATCTGGCGGTCAATCGCTTCGATGCGGGTTTCGCCATAGGTGATCAGCTTGGCAATCATCGGATCGTAGAAGATCGAGACTTCGCCGCCTTCGGCTACGCCATCGTCAACCCGGATGCCTTCTTCCGCAGCGGGTGGGCGATATTTCACGAGACGGCCAGTGGACGGCAGGAAGCCGCGATAGGGGTCTTCGGCATAGACGCGGTTTTCGACCGCCCAGCCTGTGAGCGTGACTTCATCCTGGGTCAGCGGCAATTTCTCGCCATAGGCGACGCGGATCATCTGTTCGACCAGATCGAGACCGGTGATATATTCGGTGACCGGATGTTCGACCTGCAGACGAGTGTTCATTTCGAGGAAATAGAAGCTCTTGTCGGCGCCGACGATCAGTTCGACCGTACCGGCGCTATAATAGCCCACGGCCTGCGACAAGGCGACGGCCTGTTCGCCCATTTTCTTGCGCATTTCGGGATCGACGAAGGGTGACGGTGCTTCTTCAACAACCTTCTGGTGCCGTCGCTGGATCGAACATTCGCGTTCGCCGAGATAGATGACATTGCCATGCTTGTCGCCGAGCACCTGGATTTCGATATGGCGCGGCTGTTCGATGAATTTCTCGATAAACACCCGGTCATCGCCGAAACTGGCCAGACCTTCGCGCTTGGTCGCTTCAAAGCCTTCGCGGACGTCTTTCTCGTTCCACGCCAGCCGCATGCCCTTGCCGCCGCCGCCGGCGCTGGCCTTCATCATCACCGGATAGCCGATTTCCGACGAAATGCGCACGGCATGCTCGGTGTCGTCAATCTCGCCAATATGGCCGGGAACAACGCTGACACCGGCCTTCTCGGCCAGCTTCTTCGACTCGATCTTGTCGCCCATCGCCGCGATCGCGTTGATCGGCGGCCCGATGAAGGCAATGTCATTGTCGGCCAGTTGCTGGGCAAAGCTGGTCCGCTCGGACAGAAAACCATAACCCGGATGCACCGCTTCGGCGCCGGTTTCCTTGCAGGCCGCGATGATCTTGTCCGCGATCAGATAGGATTCACCCGCCGGCGACGGACCGATATGCACAGCCTCATCCGCCATTTTTACATGGGGGCTGCGCGCATCAGCATCGGAATAGACGGCAACCGTCTTGATCCCCATTTTCTGGGCAGTGCGAATGACACGACAGGCGATTTCGCCACGGTTGGCTATGAGTATTTTCTTGAACAATTTATAACTCCATATTTAGTCACCGTGCATGAACATGCCCGAATAAAACATCAAAACAAACAAACCGACGACGCCAAATGCACAAATGAGAACTGCTCTCAGCGTCACTCAGCCGCTTCCAAAGCACAATCCCGCTGCTCGGCTTCCATCGGAACCAATCCCAGTTTTGCGAACAATGTCTCATCCGCATCATCGCCGGCATTGCCGGTGGTCAGCAATTTGTCGCCGGTGAAGATGCTATTGGCGCCGGCAAGGAAGCA
>JAGPVK010000135.1 GCA_018067055.1 Sphingomonadales bacterium
GTTTCACCAGATATGGCGTCACGATAATCATCAGCTCGGTTTCGTTGCGACGGTAGCCATCCGATTTGAACAAGGTTCCCAGGATCGGAACATCCGCGAGGCCAGGTGTCTTGTCGATCGCGGAGTTGTAGGTATTCTGCATCAGACCGGCGATCATGAAGCTTTCACCCGAACCCAGCTCGACGGTCGTTTCCGCCCGCCGGGTTGAGACTGCCGGAATGCTGAAGCCATTCAGTACAACCGCGCCATTGGAGGTGATCTCGGAGACCTCCGGAGCAACGCGGATCGATATCCGACCGTTCGAAAGCACAGTCGGTGTGTAAGACAGGCTGACGCCATAATTTTTGTACTGAACCGACACTTCTCCCAGTCCGGTCGAGATTGGAATGGGAAATTCGCCGCCGGCCAGGAAGGTCGCTGTTTCACCCGAGATAGTCGTCAGGTTCGGCGATGCCAAAGTGCTGACCAGACCAACCCGCTCGGAAACGTCCAGGGCTGTAGCGATGTCCAGTCCAAAGAGACGTCCTGCTGCCTGAACAGTATTCAGACCAGCGCTGTTCTTATAGTTGAATGCGGTTCCGCCCGGCGTCACGAACTGACCGGTAGAGGTGTCGAACGGCAGCGAGATCGAGCCGGCGGGCAGGCCGAACAGCTGCGATGCATCGAGTTTGGGAAAGGCCGACGTGTTGAAGTCGGTGATCGTACCGATGTCGCGACCCCGCGACACGCCAAATTGGAACCCGCCGGTGGTGTCCCGGGTCAGAAGGTTGCCGTTGATCTCCTTTGCCAGAGTGCGGCTGACTTCGGCAAAGCGGACCTTCAGGTTGACCTGCATTGGCGTCGCCGTTTTCAGGCGGCTGACCACACGAGTTCCCTCACCGACAAAAGCCTGTACCAGATTTTCCGCTTCTTCCGCATCATCCGGGTTGGCGATGGTGCCGGTCAGCAGCACGAAATTATTGGTCGTGCTGACCGCGATATTCGCTTCCGGCATCGCCAGACTCAGCATCTGGTCAATCGACGAAATTTCTGCACCAACGGCGACTTCGGCCGAATAGATGACTTTGCCCGACGCGCTGGTTGCATAAAAGCTGGTCTGACCACCCTTTTTGCCAAAAATATAGATTTGCCGCGGTGACCGTACCTGGACATCGGCAATGCTGTTTTCAGCAATGAAGATGTCTTCAATTGGTGCGGGCAGGGTGATCAGCTTGCCCCGACCGACCGCGACGGAAATGCGCGAATCCGGTTGGGATATGCTCACCGACTGGGCGTTCAGCGCAGTGCTGCTGTTTGCAGCCAGAGCCAGGGCGAGGGCGGCAACGACGGCAACGCCCATTACCTTTTTCGCCGAACGGCTATGCTGTGCATATTCTACGGCCATTACTTGTCTCCAAATTCGATGTCAGTGACCGAATTGCCGCGCGAAACGCGGACGACCGGACCTTTTGGTTTTTCCTTGGCGGCCAGCGGCGGCGGCGAGCGCGTTTCAAAACGCGATACGTCTCCACCGGTCGAAAAGGTTGATTTCGTGCTGGTTGGTCGCGCAGCCAGCGAACGGATCATGTCTGCTTCCACAACCGGATCATCCGTTTTCGGCAGTTTGATCGCGCCAGAAGCAATCGCTTCTTCCAGTTCGGCGGCGCTGTCAGCGAGCGACCGCAGCGACAGGCTCAATGTACCCAATGTCTGAGCTACGGAGATCTGTTCGGCAATTTTGGGCGTAGTTTCAAGCGTAACCAGCTTGGCCTTCTCGGCGTATTGCTGACCCTGTTCATTCTTCGACGCGACAACCCGGTTGTCGGTGGCGAGCACCCGCAAATTGCGGATCACGGTTTCGGAGACCTTGAGCTCCGGGCCTTCGCCCTTGACCGACTGGGTCAGCATCAGGTCGACCCGGTCGCCCGGGAATACAAAGCCGGCGACGCCGGTCAGGCCGGAGACGGGGATCGTGACGGCGCGCATGCCAGGGCCGAGCGCAGCGGCCAGGAAGCCGCGATCACCCGGCGCTACAAGAGAACCTTTGGTGAGCGGCTGGCCAGCGGTGACTGGATTGCGGACAACGGTGCCGGCGAGCGTTTCGACGTTGGTGTCCTCTTTTTTGAAATAGACGTCCTCGATCAGATCTTTCGGCCATGGCTGGAAGCGGAAGCTGTCGGGCGTGATAATTGTGCCAACGGGGAGCGCGCGGGTTGCGACAAGGATTTCTCCACCAACCACTTCGGCTTTTTTTGCGGCGACTTGCGGCGCGGAGGCACCATCAAACATGTTCTTTGCCAGCAGCGCCGTGACCGCAGCCACGATCAGCGCACCGATCAGCAAAATGATTTTCTTCTTGTCCATGACGTCTCACGCCTCCTGAATGCCCCCGCCCAAATCGTTCCGTTGGCGGTCACTGCCTCTTTCGAGTAAAATGGTTAAAATATCGTTTGTGAACTCTGCCCCGCTATGCCCCAGATCATCCAAAGCCCGGAAAAAGCGATGGCGACACCATAAGGAACCTTTATTGGGCCTTCGGTCTTTCGGATTTGCTTGCTGATCATCATTAACAGCGTCAACAGGCCGCCAGCGATCGACATGATCACCAGCAACTCGAGGAATGTCAGCCAGTGCATCCACAAAGCCAGCGCTGTCAGTAGTTTGACGTCACCCCCGCCCATCGCGCCGATTGCAAACATCCCGGCAAATATGGTGAATATGATGGCAGCCAAAGCTATTTGTCCGATCATCTCTGGCCAGACGGTCATGCCGCTGACCAGCCAAAAGATCGGTGCGCCCAGGGCGATGGCGAGATTGAGCCAGTTTGAAATATGGCGGTTGGTGAGATCGGTAATCGCAGCGACAATCAGTGCAATTGCCAATCCGCCCCAGAGCAAGTAGATGAAGGTTTCGCTATCCATGGACAGACCGTCTAGTTAATTTGCCTTACCAAATAGTAACCACGATTCCCGGAATGATCTTATCTTCCGATCCTGCGACAACGATAAAGCGTGATATGACAGACTTGAAAGATGAGCGCTTTGATCGCCGGTCGGTTCCAGCAGATGCGATGGAAGCGCCATGGATCGGTCCGGATGGCTGGGAATTCCGGGAACTGGACTGGTTGCAGGACAAGACGCAGGACGGACCCAGAGGTTCGATCCTGTTCATGACCGGCCGAGCAGATTTCTACGAAAAATATCTGGAAACCCTGCACGATTTTCACGTTCGGGGATGGAATGTCACATCGGTCGACTGGCGAGGGCAGGGCGGATCGGGCCGTTGTGGACCGCACCCGCACGTCGGACATATTGATGATTTCGCAACCTGGATAGGGGATCTGGTGGAATTTTTTGATCAATGGCGGGTCAGTCACCCCGGACCGCATGTCTTGATCGGCCACAGTATGGGAGGGCATCTGGTGCTGCGCGCATTGACCGAGCAGCGCATTCATCCCGATGCCGCCATATTGAGCGCGCCGATGCTCGCCCCTGCCGGTGGCGGCATGCCCGAATGGACGGCGCATCTGATCGCCAAGATCATGTGCGCAATCGGTCGTGGCAAACGGCGTGCCTGGAAACCGATTGAAAATCCGCTCGAGCCCTATGTGCCGCGGCAGGCTTTGCTGACCCACGATGCAGACCGCTATTCGGACGAGTTTTTCTGGTTCCGCGAGCGGCCTTTCGTGCGGCTGGGACCGGCGAGCTGGCGCTGGGTCGAACGGGCCTATGCATCGACCAGATTGTTGCGCAACCGGCAAAGGCTGATGCGGATGGACATTCCGGCTCTGGTGCTGGCGACGTCGACCGACGAACTGGTTGATCATGCGACCATCGAGCGCGCCGTGCATCTCTTGCCAAGAGCGGAGTTGAAACTATTCGGTCCGGAATCCGCCCATGAAATATTTCGCGAAGTTGATGATATCCGCAGCGCAGCGCTCAATGCTTGTTTCGCGTTTCTTGACAGGGTAGCCCCCAAGAAATGAAACATTTTGATGTCGCCATCATCGGAGCCGGTATCGCCGGCGCCAGCATCGCCTCTGAAATCGGCGAGGATAGATCTGTGCTGTTGCTCGAGGCAGAGGATCATCCGGGCTATCATTCCACTGGTCGCTCGGCTGCTTTCTGGACGGAAAGCTATGGCGGGCCTCTGGTGCAGCCTCTGACATCGGCCTCGCGATCCTTTCTGGAAAACCCGCCACCAGAATTCTCGGAGTCCGGGTTTCTTCGCCCGCGTGGCGCGGTCAACATCAGCCGGGATGATGAGCAACATCTGGCCGACCAGTTCCTGTCCGATTTCGCCGAGAGCGGCCTGTCCATGGATCGCTGGTCGTGGGAGCAAGCCGCTGCTCTGGTTCCGAATTTGAAGCCGATATGGACGCATGCAATTCATGAACCGGATTGCCGCGATATCGATGTAGCAGCGCTGCACGCCGCCTATCTCAGAGATGCCAAGCGCAAGAATGTGGAATTGATCTGCCGCGCGCCGGTCAGTGAGATCCGGAAAGATGGCGGGATGTGGGAATTGTCCGCCCGGAATGAAAGCTATCGGGCGACCGTGCTGGTCAACGCAGCTGGTGCCTGGGCGGATGGTATCGCCCGGATGGCTGGCGTGAAGCCGGTCGGCATCCAGCCGCTGATCCGCAATATGGTCCAGATCGAAACCGATCCTCCTTCTTCACCGGACATGCCGCTGGTCGTCGGGCTGGACGGCAGTTTCTATTTCAAGCCGGAAGCGGGCGGCGGCTACTGGCTCAGTCCGCATGACGAAATTCCGGCCGAGCCCGGCGACGTCGCCCCGGACGAACTGAGCGTGGCCATTGCCATCGACCGGTTCGAAAAAGTGATGGACGTTGCGGTCAGGCGGGTCACGCGGAAATGGGCCGGCCTGCGCAGTTTTGCGCCCGACCGGTTACCGGTGATCGGCTTCGATGCCGGAAAGGATGATTTCTTCTGGTTCGCCGGTCAGGGTGGATTTGGTATCCAGACTGCACCCGCTGCCGCGAAACTGGCCCGCTCTGTTCTGCTGGGGCAGATGCCCGACGCAAGTCTGCAGATGATCAATGCCCGCCTCTACGAGGCATCGCGCTTCGCCCAAGACAGATAGTTTTACGTCTGGATAGTTGCGCCGCCATCAGGAACGCGTATTATTTCTCTCACCCAATGAATGGAGAGGATGATCATGGCGCATAAATTCGAAATCTGGAAAGACAAGAAGGGCGAATTTCGGGTTCGCTTCAAATATAATGGCGAAGTGATTTTCTGGACCGAAGGTTATTCGAGCAAGGCCAGCGCAAAAAATGCGATCAGTTCGATCCAGAAAAATGGACCGAGTGCCGAGATTGAAGACAATAGCTAGAAACTGTGCCGAAGGGAGGCGGCGTGTAATGCAGCGTCGCTCGCCAGTTGGTCGGCGCGTTCATTGTCCGCGTCGCCGGCGTGGCCCTTGACCCAGAGCCATTCAATCTGATGGCGCTCGACCGCCTTTAACAGGTCCTGCCAGAGATCGGCATTTTTGACCGGCTTCCTGGCTGCGGTTCGCCAGCCGTTCTTCTGCCAGCCAAATATCCACTGGGTGATGCCGTCCTTGACATATTTGCTGTCGATCGACAGCTTGACCTTGCACGGACGTTTCAGCGCATTGAGCGCCTCGATCGCAGCGCGCAGCTCCATCCGGTTGTTGGTCGTATCCGGCTCGCCTCCCGAAATCTCTTTTTCCTTGTCGCCATGACGGATCAGGGCGCCCCAGCCACCCGGCCCGGGATTGCCCTTGCATGCGCCATCGGTAGCGATATGTACGGTATTTGCTTCGGTCATATGGTGAAAATTTCCGGATGGGTTTGATAATATTGCAGCCGATGCAGAAAGGCTTGCGGGTCCTTGCGCGTTACCAGCGCCCCGGCCGGGGTATTGATCCAGTCATAGGCCCGGGTGAGCAGAAAACGGAGCGCGGCGCCACGGGCCAGCAGGGGAAGCGCCTGGCGCTCGGCCTCGCTGAGCGTGAAGGCTGAATCATAGCCGCCGATCAGTGCGCGCGATATGGGCCCGTGGAAATCCGTGCCATCCTCGGAAAAGCACCAGGCCGCATGGGTCACCGCCAGATCATAGGCGCGGATATCGGTGCAGGAAAAATAAAAGTCGATCAGGCCGGTTACCTGATCGCCCAGCATCAGCACATTGTCGGGGAACAGGTCGGCATGAATGGCCGATCGCGGCAGCTCTTGCGGCCACTGCGCGTCGAGATGATCCAGCTCCTGCGCTATCGCCTTGGCCAGGCCGGGAGCGATTTTGTCAAGCTCTGCGGGACCGCATTGTTCTGCCAATGTCCGCCAGCCATCGTGATCCATGCTATTGCGTCGTTCCCGGTCAAAATCCGCAAGTGCGCGATGCATGTCTCCCAGCGCCTTGCCGGTCGACCGGGCTTGCGCTTCGGTCGGGTGACTGACCGACACACCCGGCAGGAAGACAATCAGGCAGGCGCTGCGTCCGCAAAGCTGCTGGATCTTCTGGCCTTTGCGGTCGGCAATCATCGGCGGGACCAGACAGCCATGCGCTGCCAGATGATCGAGCAACGCGATAAAAAACGGCAGATCCGCAGGGTCGACCCTTTTCTCATACAGGGTCAGAATATATTTGCCCTTTGTGGTTTCCAGCAGATAATTGCTGTTCTCCACGCCTTCGGCAATGCCTTTGGCTGACACCAGCGTCCCGACATCAAAACGGGCGAGGAAACGACCGATTTCCTCTGCGCTAACCTTTGTGTAGACCGCCATCAGGCCGCTTCGAGACCACGTGGCAGTTTGAAGACCATGTGTTCCTCGGCGGTCTTGACCTTCTCTTCGCGAATGTCGAAATGCTGTTCGAGCAGGTTCACCACTTCGCGCACCAGAATCTCGGGTGCCGAGGCCCCTGCGGTCAGCCCCACCGTGGTGATGCCTTCAAACCAGGCAAGATCGATTTCATCGGCGCGCTGGATCAATTTGGCGTCGGCACCACTGCGCTCGGCCACTTCGACCAGACGCAGGCTGTTGGAGCTGTTCGGTGCCCCGATGACCAGCACCAGCTGACACGTCTTGGCGATTTTTTTCACCGCATCCTGCCGGTTGGAGGTGGCGTAGCAAATGTCTTCGCCTTTCGGCCCGACGATATCGGGAAAGCGGGCCTGCAGCGCCTCGACAATGGCGTGCGTATCATCGACAGACAGCGTCGTCTGGGTCAGAAAAGCAAGCGCTTCGGGATCTTCCGGTTGCAGCGCGTGTACGTCCGCCAATGTCTCTACCAAGGTCATCTGGCCCTCGGCGACCTGGCCGAAGGTACCGATGACCTCGGGGTGATTGGCGTGGCCGACGAAGATGATATGCCGGCCGGCTTCGGTTTGCCGTTCTGCCTGACGATGCACTTTCGACACCAGCGGGCAGGTCGCATCGAGATATTCCAGACCGCGTTCTTCGGCTTTATGCGGGACTGCCTTGGGCACGCCATGAGCGGAAAAGACCACCGGCACGCCATCGGGCACTTCATCCAGCTCTTCGACGAATATCGCGCCCAGTTTCTTCAATTCATCCACGACATAGCGGTTGTGGACGATTTCATGCCGGACATAGACTGGCGCACCATATTTTTTTATCGCCAGCTCGACGATTTTTATCGCCCTGTCGACGCCGGCACAAAAGCCCCGGGGTGTGGCCACAAGCAAGTCTATCTGCCGTTTCTGCTTATCGGAATGAATCATGTTTAGGTCCTTAGGGAATAACTGCACCGGCGAAAAGCCTGTCTGTTCATCTTATGGACGGTTGCACCGCATTAAAGGCCCAGATAAGGGTTGCGAAATTTTTATCGGTGCGCATGGAGCCTATGTGTGTTGTCCGTGATCAAAGGCAAGGATTGAAAATGATGGCGAATGGCCGGTTGAGAAAAATGGTTTTGGCAGCGGTCACGGTCCTGGCCGTTAGCGGATGTTCAAAGGAGGGCGCGCTTGATGTCAGTTCCGGCGTCGGCGTCTCGGTTACCCGTTCGGGGTGCCCCGCAGTTGCGGTTCCCAACCATACTGGTGACATCACCATTTTCAACCCGGCGACCAGCACCGATGCCAGCGCGATTGATGTGGTTGCGAATATCACCAATGTCCGCTCAACCTGCAATAGCGAAGGCCCGCGAATCTATACCGAAGCGACCTTCGACGTCTATGCGTCGCGCACCCGTCCAAACGGCGCGCGCACCGTCACAATCCCTTATTACTCGACGGTCGTTCAGGGCGGTACCGCGGTTGTTGCGAAGCGGGTCAGCAATGTAACGCTGCAATTCGCCGATGGCGCCTATCGGGCAACGGCTTCGGGCAAGGCGGGTTCCTATGTTGATGCTTCGGCCGCGCGGTTGCCGGAAGATGTGATTGATCGCCTGACCCGGAAGCGCAAGCCTGGCGATCCCGATGCGGCGCTCGACCCGTTGGCCGATCCGACGATCAAGGCAGCCGTAGCGCGCGCGTCGTTCGAACTGCTTATC
>JAGPVK010000142.1 GCA_018067055.1 Sphingomonadales bacterium
GGGGCTGCGCTACCGGTTCACCGATACGATCAGCCTTCGTCCGCGGGTCACCTATACCCGCAACGACAGCAATATCGGGCTCTATGATTATGACCGCTGGACCGCCTCTGTCGGCGCCCGCCTGAGCTTCTAGTTTAAACAATATGACCCTTGGGAGACAAACCATGACCCAGATCCAACAAAGAAACACCAGCTTGCTGACCGACGTCAAACTCGCCGGTGCCAGCGCGCTTGCAACCACCCTGTTCGCAATTTTTGTACCGGGCTCGCCTTTGTGGGCGGCGGAACTGGTGTTCACTTCTGCTGGAGGCGGCACATCCTCCAGCAAGAATGGCGATGGGGAGCAGCAAATCCCGTCGGGCATTGTGCAGCTGAAACTGGATGACGGCACGACGGTCAGCATCATGGGGCCAGCTCGCTATTCGCTGTCGGCAGACGGCCAGTTGTCCGTGCCAAGCGGCAGCTTTACCGCATCGGCACCCACAGGCACTTCGCCAAAACCGATCATCGCCGGCAATGGCAGTCAGATCATCCTGAAGCCCGGCAGCAGCGCCAATGGCAAGATTGCCGCAGACGGCAGCTTCTCCGGCTTTGCCCTGACCGGATCAATGCAGGTTGCCAGCAACGGCGCCAGTCGCAGTTTTTCCGCAGGCAAGGCGTTCAAATCCGGCAACGGATCGGGACCGTCTGCCACGGTAACCGCAGGCGTCCAGCCCAATCGCAGCGGCGGCCGCACCGCGCTGCAACAGGTCCAGCAGGCACAGCGCAACGCCACCCAATTTCTGGCCAATGCGAGCCAGACCACGCCGACCGCGCTCGGCTTTGCCGGCGTGTCGCAGCCCCAGACGTTCGTACCCGGCACATTGCAGGGGGCGACCACAGCAGCGCAATTCCAGGCATTGGTGCAGGCGCAAACCGGCCAGCTTGATCCTGCCCTTGCGCTGCAGTTCATCACCGAAATTCTTGCCGCCCTGCAAACGACCGGAGGATTGGGTGCCTATACCGGGCTGTCGCCAGCGCAGATACAGGCCCTCTTGTTCAATCTGCAGACCTTTGGCGCGCCAGCCGGCATCTCGCAGTTCCAGCTGGAACAATTTCTGCGAGCCCTGGGTGCGGCGGGCTTCACCATCACCGGCATTACCGGACAGGGCGCAAGCTTTGGCTCGATCGCCGACCTGCTGGCGCTGATAGCCGCTGGCGGCACCATCCCGCCCGGCGATCCGACCGTCCAATCACTGATCGACATATTATTTGCCAACGCCTTTCCACCCGGTCTGGATGTTGACGAGATTGCGCGACTGTTCCGTCTGGCGGGTTACACCGTTCCCCCGCAATATGGCGGTGGTACCGGTGGAACGCCGACGCCATCTCCGACACCTACACCCACACCGACGCCTACGCCTACGCCTACGCCGCCTCCCGTACTCGCGGGTTCAGACGGCGTGCGGCCAGATGGCAGTCGTGATGACAGCATCATCGCCTTCGCAAAAATTTCCGAAACCGGCCTCGATCAAGACGTAACGCTGATATTCGAAGCCGGTGAATTTGTCGGCTACCGGATGCGCAGCGGCTTTGAAATCAAGTTCAACGATCGCGATGAAGTTGAAAAAGGCGGTGATCAGGGTATTATCGGCTGGTCGCGTCTCGCTGGCGGCACCAAGGTCCTGGGTGCTCCGCGCGGACCGAATAGCGGCGATCATTTCGTCTATGGTGTACCGCTGGTCAATCGTCCGGCCACCGGCTTGGTGACCTATGATCTGATCGGCTATACCAGCCCGACCATCCGCGATGACAGCGTCGCACCAGGCAGCTTTGATGGCAAAATTTCGGTATCATTTGGACCAGCAGATATATTCATGGGTCTGGATGCTACAGTCCTGTTTTCGAGTGACGTCTATGACATCCTGACAACAGGCGGCTTAACCGCCCCCAGCATTCGGGTGTTCCCCGATGGCCGGTTTGGTGGAGAAGCCGACCTCCCGGACGGCGTGGGTATTGCTTGCAATCAGGGCGATTGCCGCTTTGTATTCGAAGGCTTTCTTGCTGGCGATGGAGCGAGTCATGCCGGACTTGCCTATACGATCCGCGACGATCGCAGCAATAATGTCACCAAATGGATCGACGGCAGCGCCGCATTCCGCAAAGCCGGTGATGGTGGTGGTGATCCGCCGCCGCCCCCGCCGAGCGGAACCGTCCGCGAAAATCAATATGTCGTATATGCTGCCGGGAACAATATCGGCATCGACTCGCGGACTCCGGTACCCAATCGAAATCCGCCCTTCCCGCTCAACGTGACCTATTCCGCCAGCGGCGCTCCGATCGCCTATGAATGGAGCGCATCGGAATCGCCGACAATCGGAACCGCGAAGGAATTTGAATCGGGCTCGGTCGGCAACATCATTGGCTGGACTCGCTGGGCAGACGGCACCACCGGTGGTGCTTTCTATAACAATCCGGAAAAGACATTTTCGGCAACGCAGGGCTGGCACATTCTTGCCGGTTCCCCTGTGACCAATATCCCGACGTCAGGTTCGGTTACCTATGAGCTGGTTGGCGCAACGGCTCCGACGATCCGCGATGGCTCGCTGGCACCCGGGAGTTTCGACGGCAACCTTGCGGTCGCTTTTGGTGCGACACCGATGGTTGGCTTCGATTTCGCGGTCGATATCGGCGGCTCCAGCTACAGCTTCGGTACCGCAGGAGGTTCATCTGATCCCGGCAATGGCGGGCGTCCGATTGAAACCACCGGAGATTTTGCGTTCACCTTCTTCGGCAACGATTTGCCTGTGACCGGTAATGGTGCCATTTGCGCAGGCTCAGGCGCGTGTAATGCCAGTATGCGTGGTTTCCTCGCAGGCGACGGCGCCAGTCATGTCGGTATCAGCTATACTTTCGGGAACGGCAGTTTCGACCAGCGAGTAGATGGTGTTGCAGCATTCGGGGTCCCGGGATTCTCGCCAACGGCAACCAACAACTCGCTTGATGACTGGTCCAGCTGGACAGCGGGCACCCACAGTCCCGGTTCAACATCCGGATTCGGCCAGCTTTCGCATATCCTGTCGGACAATCGATTCGAAATGCTGACGGCTGAATCACGAGCCAATTTCAGAGAAATCCTGGGCACCAGTTTCTCGTTCAAATAGCCAGCTTCGCCAGATAGCAGCGGCCCGTCCCTGACAATCGATTGCAGAGGACGGGCCGAAACTGCTTCAAGCATGTTTGGCGATTTTTGCCAAGTTTCTGCCCATGGCTGTAATCGGCTTGTCCCGCATGAACCCGTCAGCAACATGGTATATGCCACGATGGCCATCGGGTCAGTCTCTGGCAGTGTCGATGGAAATCTCATCGCTCACGCTGCAATATGCTCAAAGAGCGTTGCCGACCAGTTCACGCTTTTTCTGCAGTTCTTCCGAAGATCGATACGTCATCCGTTTCCACCCGGCAGCTTCGGTGACGGCAACCTCTCTTGGCCAAGCTCATGGCCAGTAGCGTTTGCGGATTTCCTGTTTGTACAGCTTGCCGGTTTCATGCCGCGGCAGCGCGGGATCAAAGTCGATGGAACGCGGGCATTTCAGGTGGCTGAGATTGGCCCGGCAATAGTCGATAAGGCGCGAAGCGAGCTCCGGTCCCGCGTCGTTCCAGTTTTCGGGCTGGATCACCGCCTTCACTTCCTCGCCCATTTCCGGATGGGGCACACCAATCACGGCAGCGTCAGCGACTTCCGGGTGCAGAAGCAGCAGATTTTCGGTTTCCTGAGGATAGATATTGACCCCACCGGAAATGATCATGAAACTCTTGCGGTCGGTCAGAAAGAGATAGCCGTCTTCGTCGACATGACCGATATCACCGAGCGTACTCCAGCCAGGATTCAGCGGATGGCGTGCGTCGCGGGTCTTTTTGGCATCATTCAAATATTGAAAATCCCAGCCGCCTTCGAAATAGACCAGGCCGTCCTCGCCAGCGGATAGTTCGCGTCCATCCTCGTCGCATATATGCAGCGTCCCCCAATCGGCACGGCCGACCGAACCAGGTTTTTCCAGCCATTCCTGAGGGGTGATGAAGGTCGATCCGTTGCCCTCCGAACCGCCATAATATTCATAGATGATCGGACCCAGCCACTCGATCATTTGCCGCTTCACTTCGACCGGGCATGGCGCGGCAGCATGTACGATCTTCTCAAGCGACGAGAGGTCATAGCCCTTGCGTATGCTTGCCGGCAAGGAAAGCAGCCGGATGAACATGGTCGGCACCATCTGCATGAAGGTGATCCGATATTGCTCGATCAGGCGCAGCGCTGTTTCGGCATCAAACTTGTCCATGATGACCAGCGTTGCCCCCAGCCGGTGCGCTGCCATGCCATAAGCCAGGGGGGCGGTGTGATAGAGTGGAGCTGGACAGAGAATCATACTCCCTTCACCCACGCCATAGCGACCGGATATCCGGTCAGCGAGCATATGCGGTTCGTCTGCTGGTCCGCCCGTCAACGGTAAACGGATCCCTTTCGGCCGTCCGGTCGTGCCCGACGAATAGACCATGTGAAATCCGGCTGTTTCATCCGCCACAGGATCTGTCGATTGCCCGGCCAGGTCCTGTTGCCAGGAACGGGTACCATCCAACCCGGTTCCGATATCAAATACATGCAAAACGCCGGGGGCAAGAGATGCCCGGTCGGCGAGCAATGTCGCAGCAGCAGCGATGTCAGCATGGGTGACCAGAAGCCTGGAAGCGCTGTCGTTCAGAATATAAGCCGCCTCGTCAGCGGTGAGTTGGGTCGAGATCGGGCAGATATAGAGACCGGCGCGTTGCGCAGCCCAATAGATATGGAAATATTCCAGACAGTTTTTCAGCCATATCGCAACCGTATCCCCAGCTTCCATGCCAAGCGAGCGGAACAACTGGGCTCCTTGATTGGCGATGATTTCCAGATCACCATAGCTGGTTGCGGTTCCATCCTTTGCCATTATGATGGCGGCCTGTTCTGGTATCGAGCCCGCGAATTTCCTTGGATGCATAAAAGCCTCTCTCTGCAATAATTGAGTTATATAACTACGTTTACTTTGTGTGTCGAATAACTTATTGGCGAGCGAAAGATCGGTGGCGTTGCCAAAGATTGGGCCACAACGGGAAAGGAAGAGCAGATATGGACCTCAAGCCAGGATCGCGCTGGAAAAGCGCCGTGTGCGACGCGCAGATGGTTGTCGTGCGTCCACCGAAAGCGGCAGGCGAGTTGCAATGCGGAGGCGCTCCGGTGGTCCCGATCGATGATGCCGCCCCACCGACCGGTGTCATTGAGCCCGAATTCGCCGAAGGGGTTCTGATCGGCAAACGCTATCTCGATGAGGACAGCGGCCTCGAAGTGCTCGGTGCCAAGGCCGGCAAAGGATCGCTGGCCTTCAACGGCACGGCCATGAAGATCAAAGGCGCCAAACCGCTGCCTGCATCGGACTGACGATCATGCATACACCCTTGCTCCTGGACATTGCCGCCGACGCCTGCGCCGATCGTGTGGCGCTGGGCAGTCGTGACGGCGGGTGCGATTTTGATTCCTATCGCGCGCGCGCCACTCAGGTCGCCTCCTGGTTGATCAAGCAGGGCAAGGCGAATACCGCCTTCCTCGGAATGAATGGCAATATCCTGCCGGTACTGCTGTTCGCCAGTGGAATGGCGGGAACACCATTCGTACCCCTCAACTACCGCCTTGCCGATACCGATTTGAACAAGCTGGTTCAGCGGACAGCACCGGCCGTGCTGGTGGTCGATGACGAAATGGCACACCGGATAGTCCCAACCGAGGGCATCAAGTTGATCTTGCGGAGCGAATTTGAAGCTACCTTCATGGCCGGAGACCGGCCTGAAAAAGTCGATATACCGGAGTCGGAAAACGATATCGCGGTCTTGCTCTTTACCAGCGGCACGACCGGCGAACCCAAGGCGGCGGTGCTGCGGCACGCCAATCTTACCTCCTATGTCATGTCGACAGTCGAATTTCTTGGAGCCGGCGAGGATGAAGCAGCGCTGGTCTGTGTCCCTTCCTACCATATCGCCGGCATCTCGGCGATCCTGACAGCCGCTTATGGCGGTCGCCGGATCGTCTATCTGCCTGCTTTCACGGCTGAAGACTGGGTCGCCACGGCGGCGGCAGAAGGCATTACCCATGCGATGGTGGTGCCAACAATGCTCGACCGGATTCTCGACGTCATGGAAAAGACCGGCGAAACATTACCGGAACTGAGGGCCTTGTCCTACGGCGGCGGGAAAATGCCCGAACCGGTGATTGCGCGGGCACTGGCGATGCTGCCCCATGTCGCGTTCGTCAATGCCTATGGTCTGACCGAAACCAGTTCGACGATTTCCCTGCTCGGCGCCGACGATCATCGCGCCGCCTTTGCTTCCGACGACCCCAAGGTCCGCCGCCGCATCGCATCGGTCGGGCAGCCCTTGCCAACGATCGAACTGGAGATCCGGCGCGACGACGGAACGGCCTGCGAACCGGGCGAGCAAGGCGAGATTCATGTTCGCGGCGAACAGGTGTCGGGAGAATATTTGCATAAAAAGGCAATCGCCGACGACGGCTGGTTCGCAACCAATGACGCCGGCTGGCTGGATGACGGCGGCTATCTTTTCGTCGATGGGCGGCTGGACGACGTGATCGTACGCGGCGGAGAAAATATCTCACCGGGCGAGATAGAAGACCTGTTGCGCAGCTTTGATGACATTGCAGACTGCGCTGTTCTGGGCATCCCCTGTGACGAATGGGGTGAGAAAGTGGTCGCCGTGATTGTATCTCGTTCCGGCCAACCCGACACCGATTCGATTTCTGCAGCGATTCGCGCCAAGCTGCGGTCCACCAAAACACCGGAACAATGGTTCCATCGCGAAGAGCTTCCCTATAATGAAACCGGCAAACTGCTGCGCCGGGTCCTGAAAGCCGAACTGGTCAAAGCTACTGAACAGGACTAGGTCTGGCGGCATGCAGGGGATTGACTATCTGAGTGCCGATCGCTTTTCCGCCCTGGGCGGGACACCCGCGTTGGTCGTTGATGCAGCCAGCTGGAAAAAGCCTGATTCGCCCTTGCAAGCGGTCATCATCGGGATTGACCGCGAGGGTCATCTGCCGTCGGTTGCTGATCAGGCATTCGATGTCCTGCTGACCACGTGCAAAGCGGCACCAAAGCCTTGGATATCACTCGATCCGGCACAGTTTGACGAAATCATCGATCGACTGACCAATGCGGTGAACGCGAACCCGATCGCGGCAACCATTGGCGCTCAGGTTTTGCGATTATCGTCGAGGCTGAGTCTGCCGGAAGCCCTGCTGGTCGAGTCCTTTGCCTATTCTACGTTGCTGGGCGGCGCAGAATTCAGCCGTTGGCAAGATGCGACCAAGCGCGGCGCGCCAAGCGCGGTCCCGGCGGAGCCTGTGGTCGTTGTCCGGGAACGCAATCTAATCACGCTGCAACTCAATGATCCGGAAAATCGCAACGCCATGTCGGCGCCAATGCGGGATACGCTATATGAAGCGCTTGCCAATATTCTCGACGATCCCAGCAACCCGGACGTGATCCTTGAAGGCGGGGGCAAGTGCTTCTCCACCGGCGGCTCGCTTCCTGAATTTGGCACAGCGCGTGATTTCGCCGCAGCCCATGTTGCGCGCAGTCTGCACAGCTGTGCAACTGCACTCGATGCGCTGGGCAAGCGAGCGACGGTAAAGCTGCACGGGGCCTGTGTCGGATCGGGGATTGAAATTGCGGCGGCGGCGCACAAACGCATTGCCACCCCCGACGCATGGTTCCAGCTGCCTGAACTGGGCATGGGACTAATTCCCGGCGCGGGGGGCACGGCTACAGTGGCACGAGCGATCGGGCGACATCGGACCATGTGGATGCTGTTGTCCGGCAAACGCATAGGCGCAGCGCAGGCACTGGACTGGGGCCTCGTGCACGCCATCAAGGCGCAAGCGTGAAGGCGTTGCTGGAGGCGGTTGCGGAAGCCGGAGACCGGCTGGTTAAACTGTCCCAAGGACGGGTTTGCTTTGACGCAGAGCAAGCGCTGGCGCGCGGGGATGATTTGGCTTTGACGCCGCCGGGACTGTGGTCACCGAACGGCCATTGTCGTCTAGTCCAGACGAGTGACGCATGGATTGCCGTTTCACTCGCGCGCAGCGATGACATCGATCTTCTTCCTGCTTGGCTTGGCACGGCGTTCGACGCTGATCCCTGGGAGTCGTTAGTCGCGGCGGCGGCGGAGCGAAGCGCAAAAGATCTGGTAGCCGCTGCGGTCGCCCTCCATTTGCCGGTAGCACGGATTAACGAAGCAGTGGCACTCGACCAGGCGCAGCTAGCGGATGGCGATCCCAGGACTTCTGCTATCCTCGATCTGTCTGCGCTCTGGGCCGGGCCTTATTGTGGCGGACTGCTTGCGGAAGCCGGGCACACGGTCATCAAGATCGAGAGCCCTGACCGCCCTGACCCGACAGCGCAGCATACGCCCAGGCTCGATGCGCGGCTCAATGGCCAAAAGGAACGGCGGCAAATGGCGCTCGACGGGTCCGAACTACTCGCGATGATCGATGAGGCCCGAGCGATCATCACATCGGCGCGACCGCATGCGCTGGCGCGCCTCGGCCTCGATGAGGAGCAGGTTTTCGCCCGAAATCCCGACTTGCTATGGATCGCGATTACCGCTCACGGCTGGCGGGATGAGGCGGCGATGCGGGTCGGCTTTGGCGATGATTGTGCCGCCGCGGGCGGACTGCTGCGCTGGGATGATGGCGCGCCACAATTTATCGGCGATGCGCTGGCCGACCCGTTGACCGGCATGACGGCGGCAACGCTGGCACTCGAAGCCCTGCAAGCCGGTAAAGCCGGGCTGCTCGACATTTCGCTGGCGCGCACGGCGGCGACTCTCGCCAAGGCCATGGCATGAAACCGTCCTTTGACCTGATCATTCGCAATGCCCGCGATATGACCGGCAAGCCAGTCTCGGTCGGCATTCGTGACGGCATGATTGCGGCCATCGAACCGACTGTGGAAGGTGCGGGTGCAGAATATGATGCACAAGGCCAGACACTCGGTTCGGGTCTGCACGATCATCATATCCACTTGCTGGCGACCGCCGCGCGGATGGAGTCAGCCGACCTTACCGATTGTCGCACCGAAGACGCAGTGATCGCCCGACTACGCAACCACAGCGGTGACACAATCGCATGGGTCCGCGCTTTTGGCTATGACGAGCGGGTGGCCGGACTGCCCGACCGCGACCAGCTCGACATTTGGCTGCCACAGCAACCTGTGCGGATCCAGGATCGCACGGGTGGCTACTGGCTGCTCAACAGCGCCGGCGTCGCGCGGCTGGGCGAGCAGAGCCTGCCCTCCTGTGTCGAACGGGATGCAGACGGGCGACCGACAGGCCGCATCTGGCGCGGCGACAAATGGCTGCGCGAACGGATCGGTGGGTCGCCGCCTTCGCTCGCGGCCCTGGGCCAAACACTGGCCCAATGGGGTGTAACTGGCGTGACCGATGCGGGCGCGTCAAACGAGATTGCCGAGGCTAAATTGCTTACCGGTACCATTCGTCAACGGCTGATCATCATGGGCACAGAAGCGTTGCCGAATGGCGAAGGCTATGGGCTCGGTGCGGTCAAATTGTTGCTCGACGAGAATGATCTGCCACCCGTAGAACAGACCGTGGCTCGGGTTGCCGCAGCACGAGCGCTGAACAGAAATGTGGCTGCGCATTGTGCAACGCTCGGCGAATTGCTGTTCTATCTCGAGGCTCTGCGGCAGTCGGGCGGTGCCCGGACGGGTGACCGGATCGAGCATGGCAGCGTCATACCCGAAAGCCTGATCGGCGATATTGCTGCCGCCAGACTGACGGTAGTCACCCAGCCCAATTTCATCCATGATCGCGGCGACCGCTATCGAGCGCAGATCGACAAGTCGGAGTTAAACGACCTCTATCGTCTGGGGTCGCTATTGCGCGGCGGCGTGCGCGTGCTTGGCGGATCGGACGCACCCTATGGCGACGCCAATCCGTGGATCGCATTAAGTGCAGCGCT
The DNA here is from genome assembly GCA_018067055.1 of Sphingomonadales bacterium. Lineage (GTDB taxonomy): Bacteria > Pseudomonadota > Alphaproteobacteria > Sphingomonadales > Sphingomonadaceae > Parasphingorhabdus. The sequence continues at coordinate 10,058 of JAGPVK010000142.1, forward strand.
CGACCGCCGCACAGGCGATGGCGCAGTGATTGGCGCGGGTGAGACTGTCAATCGGAGTGCGGCGCTCACGCTCTACCAACATGCACCATTGGCTGTTGGCGCGCCCGCCGATCTGATCCTCTATGACTGGCCCGAGGAAACCGGTTCGCTTGGCGAGGTGAGCCTGACCCTGATCGGCGGCGACATCGTCTGGCAGCGCTGAACCTTAGTCGCGAACCAGCAGCATCGCACCAGCCAGCGGCCCGCCTGAAGTTGAAGTAGCACAAACCTGCGGGTCGTCCTTGACCTGACGCGGCCCTGCCCGTCCCCATAATTGGGTACAGGCCTCATGCACGGCGCCATAAGCGTGGAGCCGGCCGCTTGAAAGAGCACCACCACCGGTATTGACCGGCAGCTCCCCTTCAAGCGCAATTCGCGTCCCGTCGTCGATGAAATCCTTGGCGCCATAGCGTTCACAAAAGCCGAAATTTTCGAGCCAGTTAATGGTGTGAAAGCTGAAACCGTCATAGAGCTGCGCAATGTCGACATCGGCGGGTCCGAGATCGGTGCGGCCCCACATCATTTCCGCGACCTTCGGCTGTGCCTGGGTATCGAGCGCTTCCAGCTGGGTCCAGCTGTTGCGATAGCGCATCGAGGAGCCAATCGCCTCGATCCTGATTGGCGGGTTCTTCAGATTGCGCGCAACATCCATTCGCGACACGATGATTGCGGCCGCCCCGTCGATCGGCACATCACAGTCGTACAGGTGCAGTGGCGTGGCGATGATCGGCGATGCCAGATAATCGTCGATCGTGATCGGCGTCTTGTAAATGGCATTGGGATTGAGCGCAGCGTTGCGGCGCTGGTTGACCGCAATCTGGCCAATCTGTTCCGGACGGATGCCGCTTTTGTGCACATAGAGGTTGAAATAGAGCGCCTGCTGCAAGGCCGCGGCATAGGTGTAATAAGGCGCATACCAGGTGAACGGTCCCGCCTGCCGCTCCCCGGCGCGGAGCAGCGAATTGGCATACGCGGTCTTGCGCGCGGTCGCTTCATACATCGTGCGGAAGA
>JAGPVK010000146.1 GCA_018067055.1 Sphingomonadales bacterium
GAGGACAAGCTGTCCCGTGCCCAGGTGATCGACCCCAAGACCCTGTCCGGCGACAAGGCCGTATTCGGCGCGACGCTGACCTTGCTCGACGAAAATGACAAGGCCGTGACCTATCAGCTGGTCGGGCAGGCGGAAGCTGACGCCAAGGCTGGCAAGATCAGCTATAACTCGCCGATTGGCCGGGCGCTGATCGGCCGCAGCGTCGGCGACGAGATCGAAGTGACGGTGCCGTCGGGCGACAAATATTTCCTGCTCGACAAGATCGAGTTCATCTAGACCCGATGAACCTACCGGCCGGAAAATTTACCAATGGCCTGATCATCGCCAATGTCGTGATCTTTCTGGTATTACTGATTTTCGGCTGGCAGCAGGAAGCGTTGCTGCGTGGCGGCTTGTTTCCGATCCGGCTGAGCGGCGAGGCGCTAGACCTGACCGCTTATGGCTGGCTGGTGCCAGCCTGGCTGACGCCGCTGTCCGCGGCCTTTTTGCACGCCGGATTGCTCCACCTCAGCATGAACATGCTGATGCTGCTGTTTTGCGGCCGCTATGTCGAGCAGGCATTGGGGCCGGCGCTGATGGCGATCCTCTATGGCGTCGGCGCTTATGCTGCGGCGATTGCACAATATGCGGTCGACACCACATCCATGGTTCCGATGATCGGTGCCAGTGGCGCGATTTCCGCGATATTGGGCGCTTATGCGCTGCTCTTCGCGCGCAACCGGGTCGATGCAGTGGGGCCGATTCCGAGCCATGTCGTGCGCATCCTCTGGCTGGCGCTGGCGTGGATCGGGATTCAGCTGATGATCGGCGTCGCGACCAGCGGCGACCTGCAGGGCATCGCGATTTTCGCGCATATTGGCGGATTCGTGGCAGGCCTGGTGCTGACCCGACCGTTGCTGGAGTGGCGTTTCCGCAGCGCCTAGATGTCGTCCGGCAGCTCCGGTTCGAGCAGCTTGTGCAAGTGGACGACAACATATTTCATCTCGGCATCATCAACCGTCATCTGCGCCTTTGAACGCCAGGCGTCCTCGGCTGCGTCATAGTCGGGATAGACTCCGACCAGATCCATCTGGTCAAGATTGACAAATTCCACTCCGCGTGGATCCTTGACCCGTCCGCCCATGACGAGATGAATTTTGCTGCGCTGTTCGCTCATTTTTTGCCCTGATTATCTTCTTTCACCGCATCCTGTGCTGCGGCCATCGCGGTCTTAGCAGCCTCGATCGCTTTGCCAAACAGATCTTTGAACTGCGCCCGCAGATTATCATTGCTCAGACCCAGTTCGCCGATCTGGTCGCGGCTTGCATCTTTCGCGGCCTGATAGGCGGTTTTTACGGTTTGATTGACCTTGCGACCCGCGACCCCGACATATTTTCCTTCGGCCTGGCTTTTGGGCAGCAGCATGCCGATGAGAATCCCCAAGGCGGCACCACCGGCGACAATCGCCAGCGGGCTGTTGGAAATGGTTTCTTCGGATTTGGCCACGGCCTTTTTCGCGACATCCCGGGTCGCTGCCACGCTTTCGGCTGCTTTTTCGCGTCCTTCGCCGAGCAGGGCCGCAGCCCGCGCCTTGCTTTCGGACATTTTCTCGCGCGCCACGAGCGAACCCTCGGTCGCGATTTCTCTTGCCGTTTCTAGCCGTTCCCGGGACGCTGCGCGGGCTTTTTCGATATTGTCGGTCAGTTTGTTCATAGTCTATTCCTCGATTATATCCGGCTCGGATTTATTGCGGTTGGCGATCAGCCTGGCAATCGGCTTGCGCATCGCGATCAGAGTGGCGGTCGCTGCCACGGTCGCGGTCAGGCCGGGATTGGCCCGAATGCCGCTGAGCGCGTCTGCGCCAACTTTCCGGACGCGTCCTGCGGCTTTGCTCTTTGCTTCGGTCACCAGATTGGCCGGTTTCAGGCGCTCTCTGGTCACGGCCGTATCCCGCTTCAGATTTTTGCGCGCCTGATCCCGGTCGATCGCAAGGCTGCGCAAGCTGAATATATCGTCATTTTTGTTCGGCATTATCTTTCTCACGCATCATTTTCATCCAGCGGCAGTTTTTTCGCCCCCCTGATCGCCATGTTCATCAGGATCGTGGCGATCAGCAGCGCGGCCCCGGTGACGATGGCCGTTGCCGCGATCGGGCCAAGATAATTGGCCAGGATCAGCAAAAGACCCAGAATAAGGGTGATCACCGCGGTCGAGCCGCAGATCACCGCGATCCCGAACAAGGTCAGAATCCGCCTGGTCGCCGCCATATTGACCGACAGCTTGACGCGATAATATTCGACCTCGGCATGCGCCAACAGCCGCACATCCTCGATCAGGCCGGTGACCTGCGATGTCAGCGTTTTCGCTTCCGCTTCATTCGCAGCCGAGGCCGCGCTCTCTTCGGCAATAGGCTCGTCATCCAAAACCGGAATATCCTTGTCCTGCAACATCCGTCACCTGCTGATATGGTAACGCCATGCTACACTCATGCCTCGGGATCATCCATCCCTGATTTGATCAGGCGGGATACCAGAAAACCGACCACGGCGGCAGCACCGATGGCGACTGCCGGACTTTTGCGGACAAAGCCGCGCGCGTCTTCGACCATTTCATCAATTTCCTTGGCGTTGAGCTTCTCGGCAAAGGAAGACACTGCGTCGGCTGCCGAACGGGCATAGTTGCCATATTTTTCGCCGACATTGTCGTCGATGGTCCTGGCGCTGTCCTCGATCATCTTGCTGAGATTCTCGATCGCATTGCCGGTGCGTTCCTTGCCCTGGGTGGCGGCCGATTTGGCTTTTGTCAGAGCGCGATCCTTGAAATCACCGCTATTGTCTTTTTTGGTTGCGGCGGCCTTGGTCGCGCCGGCTTTCAGCGGAGCCGCTTTTTGGGCCTTTGTGGTGCGCGTTTCCGACGTGTCCTTGTTGGCTGCTGTTTTCTTCGCGGCGGTTTTCTTAGCCGCGGCCTTTGCCGGCGTTTTTCCGGTTGATTTCTTGACTTCTGCCATGATCAATTTTCCTTCTTCATTTGTCTCTTGCCAACACGCACAAGCAGAAAGCGTTCCGTTTGTGGTTCCCCTATATGGACAATGGGATCATTTGCTTTAAAATCAAGGGGGAAAGCGGCGATAAAAGCGGCGCAATGGATTGCAACAAGCCGATCATCGCGATAAGGCCATGGCCAATATTTCTCTTCACTCGGAGCCTTATCATGACCGCAATTATCGACCTTCATGCCCGCCAGATTCTGGACAGCCGGGGTAACCCGACGGTCGA
>JAGPVK010000150.1 GCA_018067055.1 Sphingomonadales bacterium
CTGCGGGTTGCGATTGATCTTGTCGCGGCCGACCGCCATCCCGCGCCGCAAACCTTCGCGCTGCTTCAGCGCTTCGTACCAGCGCTGCACATGGGGGAAATCGGCCAGGTCAATTTCCTGCCGCTTGTAGGTTTGCACCCAGGGAAAACAGGCCATATCGGCAATGCTATACTCTTCACCCGCAAGATATTCATTGTCTGCCAGCCGCCGGTCCAGCACACCGAACAACCGGAGTACTTCCTTGCGATAGCGCTCGGTGGCATAGTCGATCCGCTCCGACGCGTAGAGCTTGAAATGGCCGTGCTGGCCCATCATCGGTCCCAGCCCGCCCATCTGCCACATCAGCCATTCGGTCGCAGCAATCTGGCCGCGCAGATCGTGGGGCAGAAATTGCTCTGCCTTGTCCGCCAGATAGAGCAGGATCGCGCCGGTTTCGAATACCGACACCGGCTCGCCGCCATCGGCCGGATCGTGATCGACGATCGCCGGGATCCGGTTGTTCGGGCTTATCGCCAGAAACTCGGGCGAAAATTGCTCCCCTGCCCCGATATTCACCCATTTGATATTATAATCCAGCCCGCTCTCCTCGAGCATGACCGAGATTTTCCAGCCATTGGGCGTGGGAGCAAAATAGAGGTCGATCATAGCTGTCGGCCTTTCTGGACGATCTTTACAAACTTTACAGTGTTATGTTTTGAAATTCGGAATGGGCCAAAAACCGGCGCCATGGCAATCAAAAATGGGTTTAGTGGCTTGGTCAACATCATGCCGCAACTTGGCACAAAAGCATGGCTGTAGGACAGCAAAATATGGCATTGTTGCAGTGGACGGTTCACCCTAGCTGATCGAAAAGACAGATGTTCAGACCAGACAGCCCGTTTACAGAAATGCGATCTTTCGTCGGAATTGAAATGATAAGTCCGATGGCCAGGAACCGGGAAGCCCTATATGCGTAAACCTGTTGTGAACCTGCGGATCCTGCCCTCGCTGCCGCATTGGCTCATCCCCTCTGCCATATTGCGGATAAACATTATCTACCTTTGGCGGCATCGCCGATTGCCAGACCTGCTCGACCCACGCCGGTTTTCAGAGCTTGTTCAGTGGCGCAAAATCCATGATCGCAACCCGCTGATGCCGATCATGGCGGACAAGATCGCGGTCAAGCAGCAGGTCGATCAGATATTGGGCAGCGGATGGACGATTCCCACTTACTGGAGTGGCCGACACCTGCCCGCACAGCCGTCATGGCCCTACCCGTTCATCCTCAAGGCCAGCCATGGCTGTAACCAGAACATCATCTGCCGCGATCAGAGCGACTGGCAAAAAGCGCGGAAACGGGCAGCCAAATGGTTGCGCGCGCCATATGGGCTCTGGCTCGATGAATGGGCCTACCGCGACATACCGCGAAACTATATTGTTGAGCCCTATCTGGGGACCGCGTCCGCAGTACCGATTGACTATAAGATTTACGTTTTCGCCGGAGCGGCGGCTTTCGTTCAAGTGCACCTGAACCGCTATTCCAACCACCGGTGGATCCTGTTTGATCGGCAATGGAACCAGCTGTCCATGATGGGTGATAGCGATCTGCCGCCAGCCCCGAAGAATCTGGACAAAATTCTGGACGGCGCAGAAAAAATTGCCGCGGATTTTGATTTCGCGCGGATTGATTTCTACGAAATTGACGGCGAACCGAAATTTGGCGAAGTCACTTTCTACCCAGGATCCGGGCTTGATCCCTTCGATCCGCCTGACCTCGATTCGACGATCGGCGCGCTTTGGCTAGCCGGATCGGGTAGCCGCCCCGAAAGCAAATATCTCAATCCCCAATGGCAGCCGAAAACGGCCTGACCGCTGGTCGCCGGCGGCGGTCCGTTTTTAGCATTGAACTCGGAACGGCTTAGCCCTTGCTGAGGAATTTCTTGATGTTCCGCGCTGCCTGCCGGATGCGCTGTTCATTCTCGACCAGCGCGAGGCGGACGAAGCCTTCACCCTCGTCACCAAATCCGGGGCCCGGCGCCACTGCGACGCCAGCTTCTGCGATCAGCCGCTTGGAAAATTCCATCGAACCAAGATGCTTGAACTGTTCGGGAATCGGCGCCCAGGCAAACATGCTGGCTTCTGGCGGCGGAATGTCCCAGCCGGCGCGGCCAAAGCTTTCGACCATGATGTCGCGGCGTTTCTTGTAGAGGGCACGGTTTTCCGCGATAATATCCTGTGGGCCATTGAGCGCTGCGGTTGCGGCCACCTGAATCGGTGTAAAAGCGCCATAATCCAGATAGGATTTCACCCGCGTGAGCGCGCCGATCAGTTTCTGGTTGCCGACCGCAAAGCCCATTCGCCAGCCGGGCATGGAATAGGTTTTGGACATGCTGGTAAATTCAACCACGCAATCCTTCGCCCCCTCAATCTGCAGCATCGAAGGCGTCGGAACGTCACCAAAATAAATCTCGGCATAGGCCAGATCGCTGATCACCCACAATTTATGCTCGCGCGCGAAATCGACGACTTTCTGATAAAAATCGAGATCCGCGACATAAGCGGTCGGGTTGCTTGGATAGCCCATCACCAGCACCGAGGGTTTCGGCACGGTATAGCTCATCGCATATTCGAGCCGGGTGAAGAAATCCGGTCCCGGCGCTGCCGGGATCGAGCGGATTGCAGCTCCGGCGATGATGAAACCAAAGGTGTGGATCGGGTAAGACGGATTGGGTGCCAGCACGACATCGCCGGGCGCGGTGATCGCCTGCGCAAGATTGGCAAGCCCCTCCTTCGAACCCAGAGTGACGATGACCTCGCTCTCCGGATCAAGGTCGACATCAAAGCGGCGCTTATAATATTTCGCCTGCGCCAGCCGCAGCCCCTTGATGCCCTTTGATGCCGAATAGCGATGCGCAGTCGGATCATGAGCCGTCTCGCAAAGCTTGTCGATAACATGCTTGGCAGGCATCCCGTCGGGATTGCCCATGCCGAGATCGATAATATCCTCACCGCGGGCTCGCGCTTCCGCCTTCATCGCGTTCACTTCAGCGAAGACATAGGGCGGCAGGCGTTTGATACGGTAGAATTCTTCGGACATCGTTGGTCGTTTCTTGCAGTAAGTTATCAGGAGCGGTCGCTTTGCGTAATTTTAATACGAATGTCGAGACTTTGTATGCCCCGGCGGCGACTCCGGCTCGATTAGGCGAGCTTGTTTGCACCCCGCATAACCGTTTGGCTGGCACTGCCTCGCAAGGCCGTGGACTTGGATCGGATTGTGTCGAGGAAATGCCAGGTCGAAATGGCCTTTTCGGGGGTCAACGTCACCGTCATATAGCCCCGGTTCGAAGTATCGGTCCATTGCAGCTGGCTATTGGTTTCCCGCAACGCCTTGGCGGCAACATCGGGTGTGGCACCCGACAAATAGGATTCGAGACCCGGAGAAGTCACGCTATGCCCGCCAAATTCGACGCCGGCCTTGCCGTCCGCAGTTTCCAGATTGAACGCCCAGCCATTGTGGCTGTCGCCTGACAAGACAATCAGATCGGCATCAGCACCTTGCGCGACCTTCAACGCCCGCTCGCGGGCCTGCGGATAACCGTCCCAGCTGTCAAAGTTGATCGGCAGACCCATTTTTGCCGCCAGTGCGCCAACCGCCAACCGCTGTTTTGCAAAATCTGGTGCATCGGGGGCCACCCAGTTGATCGCTTCCTGTGGCAGCTTGAGTTCGCCCATCACGCATTGCTGCGACCAGACCTGCCATTTGGTGCCGGACGCCTTTGATTTGCGCATCGCCGAACCCAGCCAGGCCTCCTGTTGGCCGCCAATCATCTCGCGGGCCGGATCCTGCCAGACATCATCGCGGAAGGATTGGAGCGCCTTCTGGGTATCTGCCTGCCCCTTGAGCGCGGCGCCCAGATCAAGCTGCTTGCTGCGCGCGCTGATCCGGCTCTCGGTCAGGAACAGGGTCGCCAGATCGCCAATCTGATATTCGCTCCAGCGCGGACTACCGTAATCCTTGTCGCTGACCGGCATCCATTCGCGGTAGACGCGTTCGGCGACCCGCTTGCGCGCTTCCCAGTCGCCTTCGCTGGCGTCGTGGTTTTGCGCGCCATCCACATAGGCATCATTGGCAAATTCATGATCGTCCCACATCGCGATCATCGGCAGTACCTGATGAATGCGCTGGAGATCGGGATCCTTGCGATAGGCCGCATAGCGCAAGCGATAGTCGGCAAGCTGAAGGATCTCGGAGACCGGATCGAGGACCCGCCCGGCCAGCGCCTGATCCTTCGAGGGATAGGTTCCAGCCGGATATTCGTAAAGATAGTCTCCGGTATGGACAATCAGATCGAGAGCGGCGTTCTGCGCCGCATGGGCATAAGCGTTGAAATAGCCGAACGGCAGATTGGAACAGCCGACGACGCCAATGTTGAATTGCGCGGTTGGCCCTTCTGGCAGGGTCCGGGTCCGCCCTGTCGCTGATTTCGATCCGTCGGGGGCGATAAAGCGGTAAAAATACCAGGCGTTCGGATCGAGACCCTGAGCCGTGATTTTTGCGATATGGTCGCGATCGACCAGCGCATCCACTTCCCCGACTATCCTGGCGCCGGAAAAATCGATGTTCGGGGATATTTCAGCGGTAAGCTTGACATTGCCACTGCCAACATAGCGCGTCCACAACAGCACCGAGCTTTGCGACGGTTCACCGCTCGCCACGCCATGGGTAAAACCCTTTGCGCTGATCAGCGCTGCCGATGCCGGCACGCTGAGCGCACCAAGGCCAAATGTTCCCAACGCCATCAATTGGCGGCGATCGATTTTGATTGTCATGATTTTATCCCAAAATGCCTAGAGCGAGCAAAATAGCCAAGAATAAAGACAGGCTGATGACGGTGAACAACAATAGAAAGGATGTCCGGACCAGCGCTTCGGGGCGCGACATGCCATAGCCATGGCGCAATTGGCGATACATGTGAAACGGCGGATAGAAGATCAGCAGCAGCCCCCAAAGCGTTCCGGAAACCCCGATTGCTGCCAATATGGCGCAGGTGATGAACAACAGCGACATGAAGCTGATCGAATAGGTGGTGAACACCGCATGATCGTAAAAATGTAAGCCCCTCCGTCCGATCAGCGTCAGCCAGACAAACGGCAAGGAGAGCGGAATCAGCAGCCAGGCAAATTTATAGCCATTGGCCTTGAGCTTGTAGAGCAACAGGTCCGGATTGGCGGTCACTTTTTTCACAGCATTTTTCAACCAATGGTTTGCTTGCGGCGAGCCCGTGCTGATACTGCTTTCTTCCGTGAGAATATTGCCCTTCGAAATATCCTGAACACGGGCCTCAATCCCTTCCAACTGGTCTGTGGACAGATTGGTATCCCCTATGTCACCATCGCTGAGCTTCACATTCGGATAGGGTGGTTCCTCGCCGATCATGGGTGCCAGTATATTGCGTCCCTTTTTCAGATTCAGAATATCCTGTTCCAGCTTGGCCTTTTTATCGCCGCTTGCCTGCGGCAGCTGGGCGGTCTTGGCCTTGATCTGACCTTCGATCCGGTTTGCTTCCGTAACGATGCCGGCGCTGACATTCTCGTCGACAACGCCAGCATCGCCAGCCGAAAACGGATCTCCCAAAAAGGAAAATACCGCAAACATCATGAACACCGAGAACAGGAACAGCGCCATTGGCGAAATGAACCGGGCGCGCTCGCCGTGGATATAGCGCCGGGTCAGATCTCCCGGCTTCCAGGCGAGCAACGGCAGCGTGCGCCAGAATTTTCCTTCGAAGTGCAGAACGCCGTGCAGGATGTCATGCCAGAAGGCACCGATAGACCGGTGAACGTGCAGCGGCTGACCGCAATTGCCGCAATAATGGCCAGGAACGATAGCGCCGCAATTGAGGCAATTTCCATCTTTGCCGAGAGCTGCCCCGTAGCTTTCATCTTCCAGTGCTTTGGAGATCAGTCCACCTTCGACAGCGGTGCCCAATGCTTCGAGTTCCTCCGACATGAGGCGCAGTTTTGTCCTATTCGATTAATAAGGCAAGCGGCTTTTGCAATCCATCTCATGTTATGATATATGATATATCATAACTTTCTAGGGAGGGAATCAATGCACGGTTTCAAAATGCATCTTCGTCAGAAAAAGCTCGCCGCTGCGGTGGACAAGCCCTTTGCCGAGCTCAATATCACGCCGCTGATTGACGTGCTGCTGGTTCTTCTGGTGATGTTGATGCTTTCGATCCCGGCCGTCACCCACAAGGTGCCGGTCGACTTGCCTGGTGGAGAAGCGGGTACCGGAGCGCCTGTAGTCAACAAGCTCTTCCTGAATGCCGCCGGCACGGCGATCTGGAATGATGTACCGATGGACAGCGACCGGCTGCGCGTCCGTCTGGAACGAATGGCCAGCGATCCCGGCAAGCCGCAACTCCACTTCGAAAGTGATGCACACGCCCGGTACGAGCGATTTGATCAACTGGTGGCTATGATCAAGCGGGCAGGCGTCGAAGAAGTTGGTTTTGTCGGCAATGAACAATTTGCAACCTGGGACCATCCGTGAATTCTTGAAATCAGCCGTGACTCCA
>JAGPVK010000151.1 GCA_018067055.1 Sphingomonadales bacterium
CGCCCGGCGTGGGGTTGCTGTACCGCTCTCTCAGACGCATCTGCCGGTTGCTCAGTGACTGATCGACACCGTCGATGATCACTTTCTCGACCTGAGTCGAAAGCTCCAGCGGATCGCCGGTCCAGATGACGACATCCGCATGACGACCGGCCTTGAGCGAACCAAGCTGACTGCCCATATCCATGATCTCTGCAGGCACCGAACTGATCGCAGCAAAGGCCTCGTCCCAGGTCAGGCCAGTGGCGCGCGGCACTTTGTTCAGCGCCACGAGATTGCCGGCATATTGCACGGAATAGCGCAGCTGGTGCGCATCCCGGTCGTTGATCATCCCGATCGCGACCTTGACACCGGCATCCTTCATCCGGCCAATATTGGACTGGGTCGAGGACAGATCTTCGAAACCATCTGGCAGATCGCTGAGCGCCGAAGCCAGTACCGGCACGCCCGCTGCGGCGATATGATCGGCAACACGCCAGCCTTCATTGGCTCCGACCAGTACCAGGTCGAGCGCCGGAAAATCCTTGCGCAGATCGAGCACCTTGAGAATGTCATTGGCGCTCTCGACATGGACCATCAGCTTGGTGCTACCGTTGATCACCGGCAACAGCGCCTTGGCATCCGATGCCTTCAGCAGATCGCTGTCGAATGCCGCCGGATTGCGCGCATAGGTGCGCGCCTCGTCAAGCAGGGCTCGAAACAGGATATGAGCAGCAGCGCGGCTGCCTCCTGCCTTTCTGTGACCGGTTTCGCCCAGTTCGACGAATTGAAAGGCACGCGCCCGGGTTATCGGATTTTCATCCTGACCCAGATCGATCACCGCCCCGTAGCCGCCAAAAATCGAAGCGCCGGTGTCCGGTGACACGACCGCTCGGGTAACCCCGGCAGCCCGGTTGACGGAGATCGGCGAGGCAAAGGGATTGATCGCATATTGAATATCGAGCGCTGCCGAAAACACGCTTTTGTCGGCGTCCGTGTCATTAGTTTGCTTGACCGCGCCAACCTCGACCAGGCCGATCCGGCTGAACCCGGCAAAAATGCCCGGTGTCACCCATTTGCCGGTCGCATCGATGCGGCGCGCGTCGGCAGGAATAGTGACATTGGCACCGGCAGCGACAACGCGATCACCGCGGATCAGCACAGTGCCACCGTCGATCGGCGCGCTGCCGTCGCCGATCACCACCTTGCCGCCGGTGATGGCGGTGGTTTGGGCGGCAAGAGGCGCGGCAATCAGGGCCGCGGCGGAGGCGAGCAATATCGCAAAACGCTTCATTTCACATCTCCTTCACCGGGCTGACCAAGCTCGAAATCGCTGACCGGGCGCCGTTTGGCATCGCTGCTGTCGAACATCAGCGCGCCGTCGATCCAGACCTTGTCGGGTCGCGCATAGACGCTGAGCGGATTGCCATTCCACAGCACCATATCGGCCATCTTGCCGCTTTTCAGACTGCCGGTCATTTTCTCAATGCCCATTGCCTTGGCCGGATTATAAGTGATCCATTGAATGGCCTGCGCATCGGTGATCGCCATGCCCATCGCCCGGCCATCGGCGAGTGCCTTGGCCGCTTCCTGATTGAGCCGCTGGATCTGATTTTCGTCATCGCTGTGGATGATCACGCAGGCACCGGCCTTTTGCAGCAGCGCGGCATTTTCCGGGATCGCGTCATAGGCCTCCATCTTGAAGCCCCACCAGTCCGCCCAGACCGCCGAACAGATACCCTCTTTCGCCAACATGTCGGCGATCTTGTAGCTCTCGACCGCATGATGGAAGGCGGTTACCTTATAACCGAATTCCTTCGACATATCGATGATCTGGGCCATCTCGTCAGCGCGATAGCAATGGTTGTGGACCAAAATTTCGCCATCCAGCACGCCAGCCAGTGTTTCCTTGCCGAGATCGCGTTTCGGCGGCTTGGCGTCGTTGCGCTTGCTGCGATATTCCTGCGCATCGATCCAGGTTTGCCGGTTGAGCGCGAGACTGCCCATGCGGGTCGACGGCATCCGGTTGCGACCGCCGTACACGCGTTTCGGATTTTCGCCGCAGGCCATTTTCATGCCATAAGGCGCACCGGGGAATTTCATCGCCTGCACCGTCCGCGCTGGTACATTTTTCAGCGTCACCGAACGGCCGCCGAAAAGATTGGCCGAACCGGGAAGTATTTGCAGCGCGGTGATGCCGCCATTGGCCATCGCCCGCGAAAAGCCGGGATCCTGTGGCCAGACGCTATGCTCGGCCCAGACTTCGGGCGTTACTGGCGAGGTCGCTTCATTACCGTCACTATGCGCATCCACGCTGGGCGTGGGATAGTCGCCGAGATGACTGTGTATGTCGATGATACCTGGCGTGATATATTTGCCGGCGCCGTCGATGATCGTTGTATTCGCCGGGATGGCGGTTTCAGGTCCACCGACGGAAGTGATTTTTCCGCCGGCCATGAACACCGTGCCATTGTCGATCTGCCCGCCTTCCCCATCGAAGATCGTCACGCCAGTGATTGCGGTGGGAACCGAGGGATAAGCGGCATAGGTTGACGGAAAGGCAGGCGCTTCCGGCTT
>JAGPVK010000166.1 GCA_018067055.1 Sphingomonadales bacterium
AAGTCGAACACCATCTTGCGGTCGCTTTCGGGGACCAGACCTTCCAGAACATGCCAGAAGCCGGTTACCGATTCCTGCCCCGCAGAAACATAAGCGGCTGAAAGTTTTTCACGCAATTGCCGGAACAGCTCCGCTTCCAGCGCGGCACCTTTTTCGGTCAGGCGCAGCAGTTTCTGGCGGCGGTCGATGACGCCGGGCGCGGTCAATATGAAATCCCGGTCCTGCATTTCCTTCAATACCCGGCCGAGCGACTGTTTGGTGATGGCCAGCAATTTCAACAATTCGCCAACGGTCAGATCCGGCTGGCGCGCTATGAAATATAGAGCGCGATGATGAGCCCGGCCCAGGCCCTGTTTGGCGAGTTCCTGATCGATCGCATTGGTCAATCTGGTATAGCCGAAATAGAGAAGTTCAATACCGCGGCGGACTTCGTCTTCGCGCAGAAAAAGTGGAGAAGCTCCGGGGGATATGGCAGGGCGAGATACGTCAGTCATGTTGACGTATCTTGACAGGCTGATTAGGGGATTGCAAGACAATTGGATTATGCTTCCAATTCTTCCATTGGTCGGCATGAACCACAGCGAAAGCGGCAGTATATGGCAGATATAGAAAACCTGAAATTCAAGCTGGAGCCCAGCGCGACGCCGGTGCATGCAAGCGAGCGGACCAAATTGCTGGAGAACCCCGGTTTCGGCACGCTGTTCACCGACCATATGGCGATGATCCGCTATAGCGAAGCCAATGGCTGGCACGATGCCAGGATCACCAAGCGTGAACCGATCTTGATGGATCCGGCATCCTCGGTGCTGCATTATGCCCAGGAAATATTCGAGGGCATGAAGGCCTATCGTCTGGCCGATGGTGCCACCGCACTGTTCCGGCCCGAAGAAAATGCCAAGCGGTTTCAGGCGTCGGCGCGACGGATGGCAATGCCTGAACTGCCGCAAAAGCTGTTTCTCGATTCGGTCGAGGCCCTGGTCGATATCGACCGGGAATGGTTCCCTTCCGTCGAAGGCGGTTCGCTGTATCTGCGTCCGTTCATGTTCGCGAGCGAAGTGTTCCTCGGCGTTCGTCCGGCCAAGGAATATCTCTATCTGGTGATTGCTTCTCCCGCTGGCGGCTATTTCAAGAGCGGCGCTTCGGCGATCACGATCTGGGTGTCGGAACAGTATAGCCGCGCTGCCCCTGGCGGCACCGGCGCCGCCAAATGCGGCGGCAATTATGCTGCCAGCCTGATCGCTCAGGCGGAAGCTATCGAGCAAAATTGTGACCAGGTCGTGTTCCTCGATGCCGCCGAGCACAAATGGGTCGAAGAACTGGGCGGCATGAATCTGTTTTTCGTGATGGACGACGGCAGACTGATCACACCGCCGCTCAGCGGAACAATCCTGCCGGGCATCACTCGTGATTCGATCATGACTCTCGCCCGTGAAGAGGGCCTGACGGTGATCGAAGAACCTTATGCCATTGATCAATGGGAAGCCGATGCTGCCAGCGGCAAGCTGGTCGAGACCTTTGCCTGCGGCACAGCGGCTGTGGTCACGGCGGTTGGCACGGTCCGGTCCGGCGATGGTGAATTCACCATTGGTGGCGGTGGCCCCGGCCAGTTAACCGAAAAATTGCGGCGGCGACTGGTCGATATCCAGCGCGGCATCGCGCCCGACGATCATGGCTGGGTCAAAAGACTGTTCGAATCTTAGATATAACTGCCTCTTGCTCCTTGCGGGCAAACTGGATAATAGGCCCGTTCACCAGCGCGGCCCGCCAGAATCAGGCTCGCAAATATTGGGGTGTCGCCAAGTGGTAAGGCAGCGGCTTTTGATGCCGCCATGCGCAGGTTCGAATCCTGCCACCCCAACCAACTTTTGTTTAACAGCTAAGCGCCTGAAAAACCTTTGGTTTCTCTGCGAGTCAAAACCCCGTGGCACCCTGCCGTGGCACCCTCTCGTGGCTCTGATTTTGCACCATGACTCGCGCGCCGTTTCGAATCAAGTCGGCAACCGCGATTTTGCGTTTTTCCACTGATTTATCCACATAATTTATGGGACATACTGCAAAGGCCTAGTCGTGCTCCGCAAGGTGGCGAATGGAGCCCTTCGCAGGTTCGGACCGTGATAAGGAAATTTGAAAAATAATTTACTGGTCAATAGCCGGCCAAGCGCTGAGAGTAGAACAGCTCACCATGGATTTGGTTTGGATGATGTCTAATTTGGATATCAAATAAGTTTCGAGTTTTTCATATTATAATCATATAATTCAGCTCGGTTATAGGTTGGGAAAAGATCAAAATTTGGCAGTCGGTGGAATGACTGTTCGAGATTGCGCGATTAATCAACAATTGCCGTTAGAGTGAAGTTGCTGCCACCTGATAAAACCCATCATGTTTCGACCGTCAGAACGCATGTCGTTCAGGAGGTCACAAACACATGGTGGTCACCGATCAAGCCGTTGCCGGTTACATGCCGGTCTTTGCCGATGGTATGCCGACTATACACCCAAATAGCTTGCTATTGCGCTTTTAGACGAACTAAAAGGAAATGTGCATGAAACAAGTTACACCAAATGGTCATCTTATTAAAGAGTTGCGCTCCAACTTGGAGAAGAACTCGACACAAAAAGAACTGTCATACGCAATTTGCATCAGTGAGCGGAAGTTGCGTCAAAT
>JAGPVK010000169.1 GCA_018067055.1 Sphingomonadales bacterium
GCTTCCAGTTGAAATTGCCTTCGATCGTCATCCAGTGGGTGCGGACCATCTTGTCCATCGCATAGGTTTCGATCTGCTCGGCAATCGGACCGAGAAACTCGCGCAACGGCGCTGCCGTCTCGTCCATGTTGATCCAGATAAAACCGGCCCAGATGGTGCATTGGACCGGGACGAGGTTGAGCTTGCCGCAGGGTGAACCCTGGATGAAATCCGCTTCGTCAGGCACCGCCTTCAGCCGGCCGCTGAACTCGTAGGCCCAGCCATGATAGGGGCAGGTCAGTCTTTTGCCGGTCGCATTGCCCTGTTCGCCGGTGACCAGCGGCATGCCACGATGCTGGCAGACATTGTAGAAGGCGCGGGTCTCGCCATCCTCGCCGCGAATACAGACGATCGTCTCTGGTCCGAAGTCGGCGGTGATCCAGTCTCCTGGCTTGTCCAGCTGAGCGGCGACACCGGCGATCTGCCAGGTCTTGGTCCAGATCTTGTCCCACTCCTTGTCGGCCCATTCCTTGGAAAAATAGCGGTCCGGCGTGATCGGCGTATTGCGGAATTCCGGGTCGCGCAATTTATCGGTCTTGGCCTTGAGCGTCGCGTCGGACCGGTCTTCGCTGATGACATTGGACATTGGACTATCTCCTGAGAATATTCGGTTTTGAACTCATGTTATCATGAAAGGGTCAGCTGGCGAAATGCCGGTAGGACGGATCCGCTTCCCCGCGGACACCGAAACTATAGTCCGGCATATTGGCGCGATCCCAGATATCGGTCGACGGACTGACGCTGCTCCAGTCATAAACGGCGCCGCGATGGGCCATGCGCCACTCGCCATCGCGCCGCTCGAACCGGTCGAGATAACGCCCGGCGGCGATCATGAAATTGTCGCTGCCGTCTTCGGCCGGAATCGCGTGATGGGCGATGAAATAGCTTTCGCCATAAGCGGTGTCGCCATCGAGTTTGATCAGGATATTGCCGACCATATGCTGGGTGCGGTGCATGCCCGACAGGACTTCCATCACCCAGGGAACGAAATCTTTGGCGCTGCCCTTGTAGCTGCCGTGATCATCTGTGGCATCGGGGTGGAACAATTGGTTGACCAGCGCTCCGTCGCAGCGGTCAATCGCCCGTGCCATGCGATGCACCAGCTCGATGCAGTCCTGTTTGTCGAGCATGTCGGAGATGCGCTGCTCCCGCGTTGGCGAATCGACAGTTCGGGTTTCAGTTGTGATCATGTTTCGCTCTCCGTGAAATGGCATGGCGATCCAGAGCAACCGCCATGCCTGTTATCGCGCCGCTTAGAAGCGCACGGTCCCCTGCAGGCTCACCGTCCGCGGGAAGGTGCCATAGCCGATATTGTCGCCAGGTACCGCGGCCGCGGTTCCGGTTCCCGAGCCCGTAGAAGGCGCCGTACCACCACCGGTGAAGTAGAATTTATTGGTGAGGTTCTTGCCGATCAGGGCGAGTTGCCAGCGGTCGTCAGCGGAGCCGATCCGGATGCCTGCATCCAGAACCGCATAGGAGCTTTGCGTGGTGCCGGGATCGCCGAAACTCGAAGCAATATAGGAGCCGCTGTATCGCATATCGATATTGGTACCGAGCTTCAGGGTCGAAGACAGCTCTGTTTCGTAAGCGATGCCGGCCGTTCCGGTCCATTTCGGTGCGACTGCAGTGGCAACGCCGCTGAGATCCTGCGATGGCACACCGCCGATGTTCAGCGAGCATCCCGCAGCGATCGACTGGCCACCATAGCAAGGGGCGATGAAATCTTCATAGCGCGCCTTGTTATAGTTCAGATTGCCGCGCAACCGCAGGCCGGGGATCGAATAAGGGGCATATTCCAGCTCCAGCTCGACACCCTCGCTGCGCGCGCTGCCTGCATTATAGGTGATATAGGCAAAGATCGCGCTATTGAAAAAGTCGACCTGAAGATCGGTATATTTATAATTATAATAGGTCAGATTGGCCTGCAGCTGGTTGTCGACCAGAGTGGACTTGATGCCGATCTCATAGCCCTTGCCCTTTTCGGGGTTGAAGGTGAGATCACCTTCCGGATCGGGCGACAGGGCAGAGTTGATCGCACTGTTCGAGAAACCGCCCGATTTATAGGCAACCCGGTATGCACCATAGAGCATGACATCATCGGTCGGCCGCCAGCGCAGGGTGAAATCGGGTGACCAGTCGTTGAAGGTCTGGTCACCAAAGATTGTACCGTTGACCGCAGCGCTCGTCGGCAGGAACAGCCCTTGCAGCCCCGCATTGACATAGGGCTGGGTGAAGTTGCTGTCCTTGGTTTCATGGATATAGCGGACACCACCGGTTGCTTCCAGCGTCGGGGCGATTTGCCACATCAACTGTCCATAGCCGGAAAGTGTTTCTCCATCCGTGCGTGATTGCTTGGAATAAGCGACATAGCGATTAGCCGGAGCGGCGGACGAATCTTCCAGATTCGCGAACATCACCGCCTGGAAGAAATCCCGCCGGGTTTTCTGGTAGAGGCCGCCGACCATCAGATTCACCGGTGCATCAAAGTCCGTGAGGACACGCAATTCCTGGCTGAACGCATGATAGCTGGCATTTTCCGTCGCCCAGACACCCGCGCTCAGAAAGTCGCAGTCGCAGGCAAATTTATTGTTGTTCCAGTTATAATTGGTGATCGAGCTGATCGTCACATCATCGAGCGCATAGTCGAGCGAACCGGTCGCCGCCCAGGATTTATATGTGTTGTACAGGCCGCCATCGTCGCGGGCGAAAGGATAATCCTTTGCGATATCCAGCGGAAAGTCGTTCTGATGGGTGACAAAATTTCCGGTGCATGGATAATTGGGTGCGTTGGTGGTCTGACCCGTGGTGGGGCAGTTGATGGCGGCATAGTTCCAGCCATTGCCGACCGTCCGGTTGTAACTGCCGGAAACCTTGAGCCTGGCGGTGAGGCGATCATCCGGCTCGTATTTCAGAGTGATGCGACCGATCAGCTCGCGTTCCTGCGGCTGGTCCGTTGCCGCCGGTGCAGCGCTATGCGGGTTGGTATTGCCGGTGGCTACATCCAGCGTCGGATAGCTGATCGTCTGCTGCTGGTTGGTGTAATAGCCACCCCACATGCGCGAGCCGCGAACCGCAACCCGCACGCCCAGAGTGTCGGTCAGCGGTTGCGAAACAATCGCTTCGGCATATGCCCGTTCTGCGGCAAATTCATAACCGACCCGGCCGATATATTCCGGGTCCAGCCCGGGGTCGGCGGTGGTCAGCGAAATCACGCCGGCAGTCGCATTCTTGCCAAAGAACAGCGACTGTGGTCCCTTGAGCACCTCGACCCGCGCAAGGTCGAAAAACCCTTCGTTGATGATCCGGCCCTGGCCGTAATAGACGCTATCGACGACGATCGCGACCGACTGCTCGATACCGATCGAGGTGGCCGATGAACCGATCCCGCGCAGGGTCAGTTGCGCGCCGGCGCCATTGGAGGCACGGGCGATGGTGAAGTTCGGCGTCGCCGCAGCGATCTTTTCCAGGCTTGTCAGATCACGTTGCTGGATTTCCTCGGCGGTGATGGCCTGGACAGATACGGGAATTGACTGAACGGATTCCTCGCGCCGCCGGGCGGTGACGACGATTGTCTGAACGCCGCCGGCCTGCGCAGGGTCCCTGCTGGATGTTTCAGGCACTTGGGGGGTGTCGGTAGCGGATTGTGCGAGCACTGATGCGGTGAGAATATGGCTGGCCTGGCTCGCCGCGGAACCGATCTGTGGCTCCGGAGCCGGTGCTGCCGATGTCTGTCCGTAAGCTGCTGCCGGGGCTGCCATCATGGCTGCCACGATCGATGTCCCGTAGATTAAATTCATACGCAATGCGGTCTTCGCCATTCCGAATCTCCCTCCTGAATTTTTGTGACTTAAGGCGCTTTTGCGCTTTCCCGGACGTTACGGAATCGAGGAATTATTTTCGCCTAACAAAATCAGCCTAGCATAATTGGCTATCAAAATAATGAGCCAGTAGTCCGCCAACAGGCTGTCGAGAATAGGTGTTACAGCGGCCTTCCATTGGAGGTTCTTCTCCATCGCATCCAGAAAAACTGTTGTGAAATCTGGATTTACAACCATCGGGCGGCGTCCCGGCGAGGGCAGTAGCGGCGCCGATGATCGACCGCGTCGATACAGCAGCCGGCTCCAAGCTTGAACGGCCCTCCAAATCCCGATCAGAAAATGAGGTTGCGGCGAAGGTTGCCGCTCGGGAAAAAATGCGAATCACCATAGCAACAGGATTTGATGACAGCCTGCCATCCAAAGTTGGGGCGGAGGTTGTTTTGCCGATCAACCAGTCATCATTGCACCGGTATCGAACTTCACCACCTCGTGGACGAATGGGAGCAGACAGGATTAGAGATCGGGACTAGGCAGTACCGCGCCATGAAATCGGCACATCTTTTCCCGACAGGTCGATGATCAGCCGCAACATCTGTTTGGTATCGGCAATTTCTCCGGCGGTAAGATGATCGGCAAGCCTGTCTTCAAAAGCTTTGCCATAGGCCAAGGTCTCGACGAACTGCTCGCGCCCTTTTGCTGACAATATGAAGCCGGACTCGGTTTCGATGATAAGATCCTGTTCGACCATCCGTTGCACGACATCGGCAGAAGGGGCGTGGCCGGTATGGGCCAGTCGCCTTTCCACCTCGATTGCCGCCAGCGGCGCTTCCATGCTGAGCAGGGCCATGGTTAGATATTCGGTCATGCTCGAGCCCCGGGCCTGCAGCATGTCGCGGATTGGCTTCGACGTCTGATAATGAGCCCGGGTGATCAGATAGAAGAGAAATCCGTCGCTGAAACTTCCCGCTTCCACATTCACCGTTTCGACGTCCGCTCGACCAGGTCGCTGTCGTCGTTCGGCATAACTGCCGCCGTGGAACAGCAGAGGTGACTCGTTTCGTGCTTCGAAATCCATCACCTCTCCGACGATGATTACATGATCGCCACCTTCATAAATATTGCGCGTCAGGCACTGAAAGAGCGCGGCATGTTCGCCAAGCACTGGCGATCCGTGCGGGCCGTCGCGCCAGTCAAGATCGCCAAATTTGTCCTGACCCGAACGGGCGAAGCGGTTCGACAGATCTTCCTGCGATGCTGCCAGCACATGGACCGCGAAATGGCCGCTGCTGGAAAAGGCCTCAAATGAATGGCTTTTTTTCGCGAGCGACCACAGAACCAGAGGCGGATCGAGGCTGACCGAATTGAAGCTGCTGGCGGTTACCCCGATCGGCTGGCCCGCTGCGTCTTTCGTCGTCGCGATCGTCACACCTGTCGCAAAGCTGCTCAAAGCATTGCGGAAGTCGCGTTGTCGTTCCTCTGCCGCTGCCATCAGACGCGCTGTTCGGCCTGCTGCTCGGCAAGCATATCGAGCGCGACGTCGACAATCATGTCTTCCTGACCGCCAACCATCTTCCGCCGCCCGAGTTCGACGAGAATATCGCGCGTGTCGATTCCATAGGTTTCGCTGGCCTTTTCGGCATGGCGAAGGAAACTGGAATAGACCCCGGCATAGCCGAGCGCCAGCGTCTCTCTATCCACGCGTACCGGACGGTCCTGCAGCGGCCGGACGAGATCCTCCGCTGCATCCATCAGCGCCATCACGTCGCAACCATGGTTCCAGCCCTTGCGTTGAGCAGCGGCGACGAAGACTTCCAGCGGAGCGTTGCCGGCACCGGCGCCCATCCCCGCCAGACTGGCGTCGATCCGGACCGCACCTTCCTGGGCCGCGACAATCGAATTGGCGACGCCGAGCGAGAGATTGTGATGGGCATGAATGCCGCGTTGCGTCTCGGGTTTCAGCACCTTGTCATAGGCGCGCAACCGGTCGCGCACCCCGTCCATGTCGAGCGCGCCGCCGCTGTCGGTGACATAGACGCACTCCGCGCCATAGCTTTCCATGAGCACAGCCTGCTCGGCCAGCGCTGGGGCGTCGATCATATGACTCATCATCAGAAAGCCCGAAACATCCATGCCGAGATCGCGCGCGATGCCGATATGCTGTTTCGAAACATCGGCTTCGGTGCAATGGGTCGCCACACGAACCGATCGCACGCCGATATCATAAGCGCGCTTCAATTCGTCTGCCGTGCCGACACCCGGCAAGATCAGCGTAGTCAGGACGCTGTTTTCCAGAACGTCTGCCACCGCCTCGAGCCACTCCCAGTCGGTGTGGGCGCCAAAACCATAGTTGAAGCTCATACCGGAAAGGCCGTCACCATGGGCGACCTCGATCGCGTCCACGCCCGCCTTGTCGAGTGCGGCGGCGATAGCGCGTACCTGATCAATGCCATACATGTGGCGAATCGCGTGCATGCCGTCGCGCAGCGTTACGTCCTGAATATAAAGCTTGTCCCCGCCGGAAACTTGAAACTTTGTCATAGTGCCTCCTTTGCTCACGACGCGGCTGCGGTCATGCGCCGCTCGGCCAAGAGTTCGCCGGTCGCCTTGGCGGCGGCGGTCATGATGTCGAGATTGCCCGAATAGGATGGCAGATAATCGCCAGCCCCTTCCACCTCGAGCATGATCATCGTCTTGATCCCGGTAAACTCGCCGCGACCGGGAATGGTCAGTTTATTGTTGTCGCCATAACGTTCGAACTGGATTTCCTGCTTGAGCCGATAGCCAGGCACATATTTTTGCACCGCGGCCACCATCTCTTCCACCGAAGCGCGGATCGCGTCTTCGTCGGCACCCTCGGACAGGGTGAATATGGTGTCGCGCATGATCATCGGCGGTTCGGCCGGATTGAGGATGATGATCGCCTTGCCTTGTTCAGCGCCGCCGACCTTCTCGATCGCGTTCGCCGTAGTGCGCGTGAATTCATCAATATTCGCCCGCGTTCCGGGGCCCGCTGATCGGGATGCCACTGACGCGATGATCTCGGCATAGGGCAGGCGGCTGGCCACCCGGCGGACCGCAGCCACCATCGGGATGGTCGCCTGCCCGCCGCAGGTCACCATATTGACATTGGGCGCGTCGAGATTTGCGGTCATGTTGACCGTCGGCACGGTGAACGGTCCGATCGCTGCGGGTGTCAGATCGACCACCTGGATGCCAGCGGCGCGCAGCACCTCGTCATGAAGCTTGTGCGCATAAGCGCTGGTCGCGTCGAAGGCGATGCCAATGTCAGGGTAGCAATCCAGCTTCTGCAAGCCTTCAATCCCTTCATGGGTGGTTGCGATGCCGCGTTCGCGGGCCTGCTTTAGGCCGTCCGATTCCGGGTCGATGCCGACCACCGCCGCCAGTTCCATATTCTGTTGATATTTGATCATCTTCATCA
>JAGPVK010000172.1 GCA_018067055.1 Sphingomonadales bacterium
GAACACCCGATTTATGATGTCTGGGTCAAGAGTTGCGCGATGAGCTTCCCCGGCGAAGAGGATCCGCCTGAAGATGCGCTGGACCCGACCGCGCCGCGGACATCTTCCTCCAATCTCGCCAACAGCGCGTCCAGCGCACCGAATGAAACCTTACCGGACGCTTCGGCACCTGCGGCTACGCCAGCACCCGCGGCGAAACCCAGCTCGGCACCGGCGGACGCCCCGGAAGACCTGATCGGTGATCTGATCGCCAATACCGACGACGGTACGTAGCCTCTTACCCGTTTTAACGCGTCCAGATAGGCCTCCTGGCTGACTTCAATCGCCCCCAGAGAAGCCAGATGATCGGTCATGAACTGGCAATCGAGCAACGGAAACCCACCGACTTTCAACCGCGCTACCAGCCACGCCAGTGCCACTTTCGAAGCATCGCGGGATCGGGAAAACATGCTTTCCCCGCAAAACGCGCCACCAATTGCCAGGCCGTAGAGACCGCCAACCAGTTTTTCCTCTCCGCTCTCCTCGTCCGGTAACCAGCATTCGATGCTGTGGGCATGGCCAAGCGCGTGCAGCTGGTTGAAGGCTTCCTCGATTTCGGCATTGATCCAGGTTTCCCGGCGATCTCCGGCTTGCTCGGCACATACCGCGATGATCTCGGCAAAGGCGGTGTCTGCGCTCACCCGGAAACGGTCGGATCGGATCGTCTTGCGGAGCGAACGCGACATCCGGAAATTGTCGAGCGGGATGACCGCACGGACCTTTGGTTCCACCCAGAAGGTTTCCGGATCATCGCGCGCGTCGGCCATCGGAAAGATACCGGACGCATAGGCTTTTATCAGCAGGTCGAGATCAATGGTCATGAATATGGGATAACCCGGTCAATATCATTCGCCCAGACGGAAATCGATAAAGATTGCTGCCCGTCAATCTGCCATCAAGACGCGGGCTTCGTCGGCAATTTTTTCTGCAATCGCTGCATATTCGCTGGAAAAGCCGGCATTGGTGCGCCAAGCGGCCCCGATACTGCGGGTCACCGTCCAGCCCTCCACGTTGAGCAAGGCGACATCCCCGCCGCGCGCCAGTTCCGATCGCACATAAAGTTCCGGCAATATCGCCAGCCCCAGCCCCGAGGCCACCATCTGCCTGACGCTGTCGAGGCTGGTCCCCTCATAGTCGCGCAGCAGATTCATGTCATGCTGCTGGCACTGACGGACCACGTCGCGGTGGAGATGATGGCGTCGGTCGAGACTGAGTACGGGCAAGCCAGCCAGATCGGACAGAGTCAGATGGTCGCGGGATGCCAGCGGGTGATCCGGCGGCGCCACCAGAATCAGCGGTTCCCGAAACAGCGGCTCGATATGCAGGTTTTCGCCCTCGATCGGCAACGGACCCAGCAGCATGTCGATGGAGCCCTTGGTCAGTTCCATTGCCTGCAGGTCGGGTATGCCTTCGCGCATGTAAAAGCGCAGGTCCGGGCGAGTACGGTGCAGCGCCGCAATCACCGGCGGCATAAGATAGGGCCCAAGCGTCGGCGAAACGCCAAAGCGCAAAATTCCCGCCAGACTGTCGCTAGCCCGTTCGGCAAGATCGCGGATATCCTTGACCTGGACCAGCACATGGCGCGCACGATCGGCAATTTCCCGGCCCACCGGGGTCAATTCCGCGCCATGGGTTCGTCGCTCTACCAGAGTCACACCCAGTCTTTGCTCCAGCGTCCGCAATTGATGGCTGAGAGTCGGCTGTGAAGCGGCGGCTGCCTGAGCGGCCTTGCCAAAATGGCGATGGTCGGCAACCGCGACGAGATATTCGAATTGGCGTAAAGTAGGCATGAAGCAGCACTTCCATCTTATAGATACATTCTATTGATTCTTACGATTTCATTCGATTGGAATTATCACCTGCTGCGCGTCATATCAACCGTATCGATGCTAGAGCGCGATAGAAAGAGAATATGTTGTGGAAGAATATGCCAGGAGCTTGATCCGAAAACATCATAAACTGGGCAACCAGATTGCCCACGGTCACGACAATAGCGAACAAGTTCGCGAGTTAAGAGAATTGCAGCGCAGTCTGGCCGAGCGCATCCGCAAGATCCAGCGTGGAACATATTATCGCCAGATCAGCGAAACCGCATAACGCCCCTTACCCCTCCCCCAACCCCTGGGGCGGCAGCGCACCCCCAAGCGCTTGCCGCCCCGATTTTTATAATCAGGACCGACCGCGATGGTAAAAAAAATGGGCAATGCCCTGCAGGAATTCATTGCTCAGGAAACCAGCGCGGGGATCATATTATTCTGCGCAGCGGTGGCGGCCATGGTCGCCGTGAACAGCGCACTCAATCCGCATTATCTGGCCTTCCTCGACATTCCGGTCGCCATCCAATTTGGTGGATTTGAAATTGCCAAGCCATTGGCGCTGTGGATCAATGACGGGTTGATGGCGATCTTCTTCTTTCTGGTCGGACTGGAAGTGAAGCGCGAATTGATGGAAGGGCAGCTTTCCAGCGTCGAGCAAGCCTCGCTGCCGCTCATCGCTGCGGTCGGCGGCATGGCTCTCCCGGCCGCCGTTTTTGTCTATTTCAACTGGTCGATAGCGGAAAACATAAATGGCTGGGCTATTCCAGCGGCAACCGACATCGCATTTGCCCTGGGCGTTTTGGCGCTGCTCGGTAAACATGCGCCCGTTTCTCTGAAAATCTTGCTGCTCGCCATCGCCATTATCGACGATATCGGCGCGATCATCATCATTGCCCTGTTTTACACCGCGGAAGTCTCGAGCACGTCGCTGATGCTCGCAGGCGTCGGAACCGTGATTCTGTTTGTCATGAACCGCATGGGTGTTGTCCGCATCGCGCCTTATGTTCTGGTCGGCGCTTTTCTATGGGTCTGTGTGCTCAAATCGGGTGTTCATGCGACGCTGGCCGGCGTGGTGGCGGCGCTGGCGATACCGTTGAACGCAAAGGACGGCAGTTCGCCGCTGAAGCATCTGGAACATATCCTGCACCCCTGGACCGCCTTTCTGGTGCTGCCGATATTCGCCTTTGCCAACGCTGGCGTGGCCCTCGCCGGACTCCGGATCAGCGACCTGCTGGCTCCACTGGCTCTGGGCATTGCCGCTGGCCTGGTTATCGGCAAGCAGCTCGGCGTGTTCGGCTTCATGTTTCTGGCCACCAAAGTCGGTCTGGTGCAACGTCCGGCCGGGGTCAGCTGGCTGCAACTCTACGGACTTGCCTGCCTGACCGGTATCGGCTTCACGATGAGCCTGTTCATCGGCAATCTGGCCTTTGTCGATCCCGAACAGATCGAAACCGTGAAGCTCGGCGTGATCAGCGGCTCGGTGATTTCGGGCGTCCTGGGTTATTGCCTGTTGCGCTTTGCATCAGCACCCGATTCTTCGGTCAAGACAAAGCCGGCCTGATCAATCCCCACGATCAAAACAGCTGTATCGAATCTGTCGGCAATCGCCACAAAGCGTGATAGAGCGCGTTCATGAAACGGCAATTCTATCTGGCAGCCGGCCTTATTTCGGTGGCACTTGGCGGCATCGGCGTCCTGTTGCCGCTGCTGCCCACGGTGCCGTTCATGATTCTTGCGGCTTTCTGTTTTGCCAATAGCTCGCCACGGCTCGAAGCCTGGCTGGTCGAGCATCATGTCTTTGGCCATCATATCAGGAACTGGCGGGAACGCCGGGCGATCACCCGGCGCGGCAAATGGGCGGCGACAGTCGCTTTCGCGGTCAGTTGCGTGGTTGCCCTGCTATTTGTCAAACTGCCATGGAACCTCATTCCGCTTGCAGCAGCGCTGATCACGGGCAGCTGGATCTGGACCCGCAACGAACCCGACGCCGAAAAATTGCCGCTGCACCCCCCTTCGCAGAAAGAATAGTTTCCGCTTCCCGCGAATATGATAATCTGATCCGGAATTTTAGGAGAGAGAAATGTCGCGGCAACAATTGTTGGAAATGACTCGTTCACTGGTGGAACATGGCAAGGCAGACACCATGGAGCTGGTCGATGAGGTGGTCGCAATACCCGCATCCGACTATACCGATGAAGCGCGCTTTGAACGCGAGAAGAATCTGATTTTCAAGCGGCTGCCGCTGATGATGGCGCCATCTTGCGAGCTCCCCGAACCGGGCTGTTACAAGGCGATGGATATGGCCGGCATCCCCGTGCTGATCACGCGTCAGAAGGACGGCACCGCCCAGGCCTTCCTCAACAGCTGCACCCATCGCGGCAATCCGGTGGCGCAAGGCAGCGGCAAGGCGTCACGCTTCACCTGCGGCTATCATGGCTGGACGTTCAAGAATGATGGCGACCTGCTCGCCATTGCCTCGCCGAAAGATTTCGGGACGGTCGACAAGGCGGCTTTCTGCCTCCAGAAATTCCCGACGCTGGAGCGAGCCGGCCTGATCTGGGTGACGCTTGATCCGGACAGCACGCTTGATATCGAAGCCTATCTGTGCGGCTATGACAGCCTGCTCGAACATTTCGGCTTCGACGGCTGGCATCTGTTTGATCAGCGCACCATCCCCGGGCCGAACTGGAAGACCGCCTATGACGGCTATCTCGACTTCTATCATCTGCCGGTCCTGCACAAGGACACGTTCGGCGCGGACTTTTTCAACCGCGCCAACTATTTCTCCTGGGGCCCGCACCAGCGGCTTTCCTCGCCCTCGAAATTTGTCCAGAAGACGGGCAGCGACGAAAAGGTCGACCTCACCCAGATCGACGAGAAGGACTGGCCGATCGACGCGCTGCTGCAGGGCGTCTGGACGATCTTCCCGCATATCTCGATCGCCAGTTTCTATGGCGGCGGCGGTCGCGGCGCGATGATCTCGCAGCTCTTCCCCGGCAAGACAGTCGGCGAAAGTTTCACCACGCAATTTTACGTGATGGAGAATGAACCAACAGACGATGCCGTCCGTCAGGGCGCGCGGGAGCAGTTTGATTTTCTGGAAGTCGTGGTCGCGGAAGAAGATTACAAGACCGGCAAACGCCAGCATGAAGCGCTGCAATCGGGTCTGATCGATAAAGTCTGGTTCGGCCGCAATGAAGGCGGTGGACAGGCCTTCCACCAGTGGGTCGACCGTTTGACCAACGCGGATGATGCCGAACTGGACCGTATCTTCGCACCGCAACTGCAAGCGGCGGAGTGACCCGGTTCAGGCCTCGATTCAGGCTCCGGTTCAGGCGTTGCGATAATCCCTGACCGGCGGTAGCACCGCTTTCCATTTCGGCTGCTCGGCGCGCAGTTTTTCGAGCATTTTCTCCCAATAAGCGTCGGTCTTGCCCTTGAACCGGATATCGAAATCTTCCTGGGTGCGGAACTCGAGCAGCTCGACGCCCTGCTCGCCGATCGTATAGGTATAGGGCGTACCGGCAGGCAGGAAAAATCCGTCACCCGCGGCCATTGCTTCTGTGCCCATCCGGATATCACCGCTGATCAGATAATAGAGACAATCGCTGTCATGGCTGTGCAAGGGCAACGGATAGCCGGGCTTGAACCAGACATAATGGAGCGAAAAGCCAAAGCCGCTGAACAGGCACTTCAACACCGCGCCCTCGCTTATGCCCGCTTCGCCGAGCTTGGCCGCGCCAGCCAGTATCACCGGATCATCATCAACATAGGTCATGTGCCCCGCTTCATCGAGACTGGGTGCGTCCTTGCCCCTGAAAATGCGCAGGACCTTGAGCTGTTCCGGCTTTGCTGAAAGCGGGGTGCCTGTGTCTGTCATATATTACTCCGGTCCTGGCTGGAACCGCAGCATAGCAGTTCAGGTGCCCTCGGGAAAAGATGATAAAATGTCAGGTGACTGCTATTTTGCGGGATATTTCGCTACATAATGATTCAAAACTGCCAGATTGAGCATATTTTTGAACGCGCAGCCCATTCCCTGATGATCGTGCCGCACCACTTCTGCCTCAAGCGCTCCGAGACCCGGCAATGTCAGCCAGCACAGAGTGCCGGGATGGGCCTGAACCAGGGCATCACAGGCAAAACCGGCAATCGACATGTCCACCACCGCTACGGGGAAGCTGCTGGAGCAGGAAAATCGCATTTTTGCCGGGATCAGGAGCTGGTGGCGCAGCGCGCACCGGTCTTCATCGGATGCGACCGCATAAGGCATGGCCGGCAGGCTACCGGTTGCCGACGGTGGCGGTCTTCGAACCATTGAGTCTGTCATCACTATCTCCTGAGCGTGGGTATCGCTGCGGCGGTCGCCTCCCGACTCCATGGAGAGAATGCGACAGCATCTATTGCGACCGTTCGGGTAAAGCCCGTCTTCTGCCTTCCGGTAAACGGCAGGCCGGATATATTTAACCATGCCGTGAATTGGCTGGCCCGGAAACAATCCCGCTTGCCGAATGGATCGCGGGGCGCTAATGCCCGCGAATTGGTTGTTCCGCGAGGGCGAAACGGCCCGTGCAGGAGTGTAGCTCAGTTGGTAGAGCATCGGTCTCCAAAACCGAGGGCCCACGGTTCGAGTCCGTGCACTCCTGCCATTCTTCCCATCAATATACTGAAATCCTCATGCCCCAGTTCATTTCCGCCATCAGCCTGATCGTTCCCGATTATGATCAGGCAATCGAATTTTATGTCGGCCTGATGGGTTTTGAGCTGATCGAAGACACACCGCTCTCGGAAGACAAGCGCTGGGTGCTGGTGGCCCCGCCGGGGAGTACAGAGACTCGCCTGCTGCTGGCCCGGGCCAGCAATGAAGCGCAGGAAGAAGTGATCGGCGAACAGGCCGGCGACCGGGTATTCCTGTTTCTGGAAACCTATGATTTCGAAACCGACTTCGCGATCATGCAGCGCGCCGGCATCGCCTTTCTCGAAGAGCCGCGCGAGGAGCCCTATGGCATGGTCGTGAAATGGCGCGATCCGTTCGGCAACAAGTGGGACCTGATCGAACGCCATTGAAGCCTAGACCCTGTTTCAGGGAAGTGGAGGCATCGGCACGGTGCCGAGTTTGGTTCAGCGCGAGGCGCGAGGAGGGAGCAATGCCAAAGCATTGTGACCGACGAGCAACACTGCGCTGGGCCAAACTCGGCCCGCCCCCGCAGGGTCGCGTCGGGAAGCCCGCTGGCGGCGTCGCGGCGCTTGCATGGGCAACCAGCCCGCGCTGCACGCCACTCCTTGCCAGCGGGCTTCCCGACGCGATGACGACGTTTCCACTTCCCTGAAACAGGGTCTAACGCTCGATATCGAGCGCTCCGGCGATCATCCCCCATATCTGATGAGTCAGCTTGGCCGGATCCGGGCGCGGGCGCATGCCCATGGCATGCATGATCCCGCTGCGTATCGCCCCGGTAATGGCGGCGCCAGCAATCGTCGGATCAATATGGGGACCGATATCGCCGCGCTTGATGCCCGAGCCGATGTTGCGGATCGCCATTTCGATCATTTCTTCATGACGGGCGGATTCAACCGCCGCGACCTGGTTGGTCCGGGCCATCTTTCCGAGAATGACCGGCGCCATCGGATCATTGTAAAGAAACTCCACTACCGCCATTAACCGGCGTTTCTCACGCACACCCCACAGGATGTCCGGGTCGATATATTGGTTCGCCACCTGATTATAGCGATCATAAAAGGCGTGGATTATCGCGCTCAGCATACCGGATTTGGAACCGAAATAATGATAGGCAAGCCCGACGGACACGCCAGCCCGCTCGGCGACCTGCCCCCTTTCAAGCTCTCCGTCCCCTTCGCGCAAAATCATTTCGGCAGCGGCCAAAATCTTGGCGGCGCGCACTATCTTGCGGTCTGAACTATCGGCTGTTTTGCTTTGTCCGGTCATTGCCCATGTCCCTTGCCTGCCCTGTTTCATGCCGCTCTACCGTCTATTTGAATTGAATTCAATTCAAAT
>JAGPVK010000461.1 GCA_018067055.1 Sphingomonadales bacterium
CAATACCTATCAGCTGGTGGTTGCCGTCGCGCTCTCCGCGCAATCCACCGACATTGGCGTCAACACGGCGACGCGTCTGCTGTTCGCCGAGGTCAAGACGCCGCAGCAGATGGTCGATCTGGGACTCGAGGGGCTAAAGGAGCATATCAAGACGATCGGGCTCTACAATACAAAGGCAAAGAATGTAATCGCGCTGTCGGAGATGCTGATCGCCGATTATGGCGGGGAGGTGCCGGCGGATCGCGACGAGCTCACCAAGCTCCCCGGAGTCGGGCGCAAGACCGCCAATGTGGTGATGAACTGTGCCTTTGGTGCCGAAACCTTCGCGGTCGACACCCATATTTTCCGGGTCGGCAACCGCACCGGACTGGCGCCTGGCAAGACCGTGCTGGCGGTCGAGAAAAAGCTGGAGAAACAGACGCCGGCACCGTTTCGCGTCCATGCTCATCACTGGCTGATCCTGCACGGTCGCTATATCTGCAAGGCGCGCAAGCCCGAATGCTGGCACTGCCCGGTCGCCGATCTGTGCCGGTTCAAGAAAAAGACGCCAGCGCCAAAATAGGCCGCGGAATCGAAGGCGCGACGGATCAGGAACATTCCGTATAACCGGCCATTCAGTTTCTCGTCAGAAAGCTGCTGTTACATATTCAGCCTTTCCTTCTTTCAGCGGAGAAAATTCATGCGCGCCCTAGCTCCAGTCTTGATCAGTGCCCTGCTTGTCACCGGTGGTTGCGCCGCTGCTGGCACCAATATGGACGGCAAGTCGTCGGTCGATGACAATTATACCGTCAAGACGATCGGTGAGCCTAAAACCTGTATCATGCGTTCCAATATCAGCTCGACCGATGTGATCAATGACCAGACCATCGATTTCAAGATGCGCAACGGCGATATCTACCGCAATGTCCTGCCGCATAAATGCAGCGGCCTCGGCTTCGAGGAAGCCTTTTCCTACAAGACCTCGACCAACCAGCTGTGCAATGTCGATATCATTCACGTGCTGACCCAGACCGGCGGCCAGCTCGACACCCGCGGTGCCTGCGGTCTCGGCAAGTTCCAGCAGATCGAGAAAATCCCGAAGACCGAAAGCGAAGACTGAAGCGCCGGCCAGAACAGTTTGGCGGGAGCCGAATAATCTATTGGCAAAGCGACAAAACCGCTGCTAGACGCGCAACCGGCGGAACACCGTCCCGGCACCCGTAGCTCAGCTGGATAGAGCGCTGCCCTCCGAAGGCAGAGGCCACAAGTTCGAATCTTGTCGGGTGCACCAATCTTTCAATCACTTAGCTCCAGCCGATACGCGGCGTATGGAATGAGTATGGAAAACAGGGGTGTAAAGGCGCCGTGAGATTGGCGCTTTTCTTTGGGCGTGTTGGGCTTTTAACGGCTTCGTTTTTCGCCATAGAAGACGGGTCGCCCTTCTGTGACATTTATCAGACTGAGCAGAGCGTAGATCGCTGGCGTTCGTCCAGAACCATCTCGAATGCGGGTGATAATTCTCTCTGCCTCCAACTGGCGGAGCATGTTGTTCGCTGTAACTCGGTTCGCAAAGCCAGCGTTTTTCGCGAAAGCAGTGCCTGAGATGATTGGTTGTGCAAACAGCGCGTCAACAGCACCCATTGCAAACTGCGAATGTGTGACTTCCACTACTTGACGTTTTGTCTCCTCATAAAGATCGCGGACGTCCCTTACCTTACTCAAGTTTCGCTCTGCCTGCACAGACATGGCATTGAGAAAGAAAGTGATCCAGCCGTGCCAGTCGCCTTGCTCAGTGATCGCGAGAAGCCGGTCATAATACTCAGCGCGATTGCTTTCGAGGTATTCTGACATGTAAAACATCGGCCTAGACAACGCATTGCGCTGAAATAGTAAGAGTGGAATCAACATTCTGCCGATTCGGCCATTTCCATCTTTGAAAGGGTGGAGAATTTCAAAT
>JAGPVK010000191.1 GCA_018067055.1 Sphingomonadales bacterium
ACAATTTCAACGAGAGCTACCATGTCCCCTTCGTCCATCCACAGACAAAATTCGTAATGGAATATTCCCACCACCATTGCCAGTTCGATCTCTATCCACAGGGGCATGCACATATGATCATGCCCGGCGCCGGGCCGACCAAGACCTTGCGCGGTGGCGAGAAGGAAACGCTGGAACAGCTTTCCGAAGAGCTCGAATTTTGGGGGCTTGATCCGGACGATTTCCGCAAGGGCAAAACCGGCGAAATCCGGATGGCCCTGCAGAAAGCGAAGCGGGAACTGGGAGCGGAAAAGGGCTTCGACTTTTCCAAATATCAGGATTCCCAGCTGACCGATCACTGGCATTATACGATCTTCCCGAACCTGTCGTTCAGCCTCAAGCCCGATGGCAATATCTGGCTGCGCGCGCGGCCGCACGAAACCGATCCGCAGAAATGCTATTTTGACATGTGGTATATGACCCTGTTCCCCGAGGGCACCGACCGCTATTATTCGCAGAGCATGGCCGAGTGGGTCGATGTCTCGGTGCCCGCTCCGCATGTCCAGGGCAAGGTCGGCGAAGTTTCCATGGGCCCCGGAATCGATCAGGATGTCGAGGTTTGGGAAGTGCAGCAGCGCGGCCTGAATTCGCGCGGCTACAAACGGGATTATCTCGCCTGGCAGGAACGCCGCTTGCGCTTTTTCCACGAGAATCTGGAAAGCTGGATGGCGCGCTAATCCGTTATTGGTGATATCGCTCCAGCACCGGAATTGTCGGCGCTGGTACAGAACCGATATGCGCATATAGCCGTCAATGCTATATGTGGCCGATGCCCCACGACTTGGTTGAAACATCAGGTTGATCGCTTCCGCGCGAAAGCGTCACTCCCCCAATCTCGATAGAATATAGCGAGACGACCGGGATCAGCCCGGCCCCTTGTCCGCCGTGATTCCCCTGGCCAATATGCCATTGGCAATCTCGGCAATCTCGGCCGCGGATTTTTCTTCGGACCAGATGCCGTAGCGTAGGCCAAGGAAAACATTCATGCCCATGATCGCCCAGGCTTCAATCTCACCGATGTCCGACCGCAGTTCCCCGGCCTTTGCTCCCTCGGCGAGTCGCTCCTCGATGCGCTGTGCTGCATGTTCATAATGCTCACGATAACTTTGCGGATCAATGAACTCAGCTTCGTCGATGATTCGATAGATTTCTTGATGGTCGCGAGCAAATTCCAGGAAAGTATGCAGCACTGATCGCTCCGCATCTATCGCAGATTGTTTGGGCGCGAGCGCGAGCGCCGCACGCTCTTTGACCATATTGCTCAATTCCTTGACCAGCGCGCTGAACAGCTCGTCCTTCGAATCGAAATAGGTGTAGAAGCTGCCAAGCGCGGTCCCGGCGCGCTGGGTGATTCCGGTGATAGAGGCTTCGTGAAAGCCCTTCTCGCCAAATTCCAGCGCTGCTGCATCGAGCAATTTGCGTTTGGTCTTCAGACCGCGCGCGGTGCGCGGATGTTTGCCGTTAGACTCGGTATGTTCGGTATAATCAGTGGCCATAATGTCACGGCTAACCGCATTCTCCCGGATATGCAAATTTCTAAGTTGAAGTTTGATTCATGTTTCAATATAGGACCCTCCACGACCTGGAAATGCCAGGCACAAATTCAAGGAGGATGCTTTCATGAAATTCCAGCACACCGTCAGCTATGCAGCGATCATCACCGGTCTTGCCAGCGGCCTAATCGCTCCAGCCACCGTCAATGCCCAGACTAGCGAGTCGGCCAATGAAGGCTCCGATGACGGCGTCATCATCGTCACCGCCCGGCGTCGCGAAGAACGGCAGATCGATGTTCCGATTGCGATCACCTCTTTCTCGGCGGAAAAACTGACGCAGCAGGGCTCGCTCGATATTACCGATATCGGTCAGACCACGCCGAACACCACATTGGAAGCATCTCGTGGTACCAACTCGACCCTGTCCGCCTTCATTCGCGGCATTGGCCAGCAGGATCCGGTTTCGGGTTTTGAGCAGGGCGTCGGCATCTATCTCGACGATGTCTATCTCAACCGGCCGCAAGCCGCAGTTCTCGATATCTATGATGTCGAACGGATCGAGGTGCTCCGCGGTCCACAGGGGACGCTTTATGGTCGCAACACTATCGGTGGTGCCGTCAAATATGTAACAAAACGTCTGCCGCAGGATCCTTCGTTCAAGGCGCGGGCAACTTATGGTACTTATGATCAGGCCGAAGCGGTGATCACCGCCAGCCTGCCGATATCCGACATTATCCGGGTTGGCGCGTCGGGTGCGCGGCTGTCGCGTGGCGGCTTCGGAACCAATCTGACCAATGGTCTTGAAAATTACAACAAGGACATCTGGGCCGGTCGCGGTACGCTTGAATTTGGCGGCTATGGCGAACCCGTTCTGGTCCGGATATCCGGTGACTATACAAAAGACAAAAGCAACCCCCGTGGCGGTCATCGCCTGATTCCGGGCGCTGTTTCCGGCGCGCCGGTGCTAGCCAATGTGTTCGACACCCGCGGCGGTCTCAATGACCCGGTCCAGGATATCGAAGCTTACGGCCTGGCGATGAACATCACTGCCAATCTGAGCGATAACGTTACCTTCCGGTCGATCAGCGCCTGGCGCAAGGACGACACGGCTACGCCGATTGATTTTGACGCGCTGCCGGCGGTCGATCTCGACGTTCCCGGCCTGTATCGGAACGAACAGATCAGCCAGGAATTCCAGCTGCTTTACGAGGGCGACAAGCTCAACGGACTGGTTGGCTTCTACTATCTGGATGCCAAAGCCGACACATTGTTCGATGTCCGCCTGTTTACCACTTTTGCCGGCCTGACCGCCTTTACCGAAGCCGATGTCGACACCGAAACCTATGCGGTTTTTGCCGACTTCACCTATGATTTCACCGAACAGCTGAGCCTCTCGGTTGGCGGTCGCTATACATGGGACGAGCGCACGGCCAGCATTTTGCGGCAAAATTATCTTGGCGGTGGCTCCCCGACATTTGGCGGCGCCGGCATTCCGTTTGGCGGACCCAGCACCGATTTCCAGGGCACCGCGAAATTCAAGAAATTCACCCCTCGCGCTTCGTTGAGCTTCAAGCCGACGCCTGATCATAACGTCTATGCAAGCTTTTCGCAGGGCTTCAAGGGCGGCGGTTTTGATCCGCGCGGGGTTGGCGTGAATGCGCCAACCACCAACGCCAGCGGTATCCCGAGCGATAGCGAAGTAGCCGCCTTCCTCAGTTTCCGTCCGGAATCGGTCGACAGCTATGAAGTTGGCTACAAGGGCAGCCTGCTCGACGGTGCCCTGAATGTCGCGCTCGCTGGCTTCTATACCGACTATAAAGATGTCCAGATCCCGGGTTCGGTAGCCTGTACCGTCGGCGGCCTCCCTTCATTCTGTGGCGTGATCAACAACGCAGGCAAGGCGACCCTGAAAGGCCTTGAGCTTGAAGCGGATGCGCGGCTTGGCCAGAATCTGGTCGCCAGTGGCGACCGGCTGACGCTGTCCGGTTCGCTGGGTTATATTGACGCAAAATATGATAAATATATCACCAATATCGGCGGCGTCCCGACCGATGTTGCGCAGTTCCGCTCGGTTCAGAATACACCGGAATGGACCGCCAGCGGTACATTCGCTTATTCTACGCCGGTGGGAGAAGGCGACCTGTTTTTCGGAACAACCCTGTCTTATCGCAGCAAGGTCAATCAGTTTGAAATCGCCAATCCCTATATCGACCAGAAGGGCTTTGCCCTGTGGGATGCCAATCTCGTCTACAATGCACCAGACAAGCGCTGGAGCATCGGTCTGCACGGCAAGAACCTGACCAACAAGAAATACAAGACATCGGGCTATACCTTTGTTGCGGCCAATCCGACCACTGGCGAAATCATAACGGGAGCCAACGGCCAGCCGATCCCGACGCTGGGACCCGAAGGCACGCTGACCGCATTTTACGGAAATCCGCGTCAGGTCTTTATCACTGCCGGGGTGAGATTCTGAACGACATCTAGGCAAATATGATGAGATATGCCGACCATGTCTACCGCAGTGCGGATGACCGGCTCGACCTATATGCCCGCATCTATGATGCGGAGGGACCGCCGCTGTTGCTGATGCACGGACTGACCCGGAACAGCGCCGATTTTGAAGCGCTGGCCAGCCATCTGGCTGGCAAATATAAACTGATTGTCCCCGACCAGCGCGGTCGGGGACGGTCTGACCACGATCCCGATCCACAAAATTATACGCCCGCCATCTATGTCGATGACATGTTCGCGCTGGTCGACGGATTGCAGCTCGGCACCGTCGGGATGATCGGCACATCAATGGGCGGGCTGATGGCGATGATGATGGCGGCTATCGCTCCAGAGCGGTTTGACAGCCTGATATTGAACGATATCGGTCCGGCGGTCGAAGCGTCTGGACTGGCCCGGATCCAAGGCTATGTCGGCCAGCTTGCACCGTTCGACAGCTGGCAGCAGGCGGCTGATCATTGTCAGTCCGTACATGGTGACATCATGATTGGATATGATGCACAGGATTGGCTGGCCTTCGCCCGCCATGTCTGCAAGGAAACGGCCGATGGAAAAATATGTTTCGCTTATGATCCGGCGATTTCGGAAGGCCTTTCGGGAAGCGATCAAACCGTCGTTCCTCCCGATCTCTGGGCAATATGGGACCAGCTGTCCGCTATACCGACGCTGGTCATTCGCGGCGCGTTGTCGGACATTCTTTCTCCTGCGACAATTGTAGAAATGCAGAGCCGTCATCCGGACCAATTCAGCGCCGTGGAAATAGCCGGTCGCGGCCACACCCCGATGCTGGACGAAGCCGATGCGCTGGCCGCCATCGATCAATTTTATGCGAATATGGGAAAATAGATGGCTGGCGAGCAGAGCATCAAAAGCCGGGTGACCTCGCCCAACATTGCGCTGGCGATGCTGCTGCTCGTCTATATTTTCAATTTCGTCGACCGCCAGATATTGGCGATACTGGCGGGTCCGATCCAGGCCGATCTCGGGCTGAGCGATACCCAGATGGGGCTGCTCGGCGGCATTGCGTTCGCATTGCTCTATTCGACGCTGGCGGTACCGCTGGCCTGGGTTGCCGACAAGACCAACCGCAGTTGGGTGATCACGATTTCGCTGGCGGTCTGGAGCGGGTTCACCGCGATCACCGGCCTCGCGCAAGGCTTCTGGTCGATCTTTCTGGCGCGACTGGGCGTCGGTATCGGTGAGGCTGGCGGGGTCGCGCCATCCTATGCGGTGATCGCCGACCATTTCCCGAGCGAGAAACGCGCCCGGGCGCTGGCCATCTATTCTCTCGGCATACCATTGGGCTCGGCGACCGGCGTGGTCGCCGGTGGCTATATTGCCGCCACGGTGGACTGGCGCCTGGCCTTTTTTGTCGTCGGGCTTTCCGGTCTGATCATCGCGCCATTCTTCAAATATTTCGTGCGTGACAAGATCAAGGAACCGGCGCCAGCCGGTCAAACAGTTGCGCCTTACAGCTTCAAGGGCACCGTATTGCTTCTGGCAAAAAAGCGGGCCTTCTGGTTTCTCGCTTTTGGCGCTGCATCCAGTTCTATGCTCGGCTATGGCATTGCCTTCTGGCTGCCCAGCCTGTTGCAGCGCAGCTTTGGCCTGAGCCTGATCGAAACCTCGCTGTTCTTCGGCGCGATCCTGCTGATCGGCGGGGTTGCCGGAGTGCTCGGCGGCGGCATCATCGGCGACCGGCTGGGCAAGAACAATAAAGCGGCCTACGGACTGGTGCCAGCGGCGGCCTTTCTGCTGGCGGTGCCGCTGTTCGCCGCCGGTATCATGAGCGGCTCTGCAACCGTTGCCTTCATCCTGTTCCTGATTCCGCAAGCGCTGGCCTATTTCTGGCTCGGCCCGGTGCTGTCCGCCGTCCAGCATCTGGTGCCCGCGGATTCCCGCGCCACCGCCTCGGCTTTGTTCCTGCTGATCAACAATCTGATCGGCATCGGCGGCGGGATATTCTTCCTCGGCGCGCTGTCCGACAGTCTCACACCGATCTACGGCGAAGACGGGCTGCGCTACTCGATGTTATATTCGCTGACCTTCTACGTCATCGCAGCTGCGCTGATGGCGCTGGCGGCGAAGCCGCTCCGCAGCGAATGGATCGAGGAAGGCTGAAATCAGCTGTCCGGCACAGCGTAACAGTCGCGGTAATAGGTCAGCTTGCCATTCGCGACCTGGTACAGGCCAACCCCCTCGATATCGCCATCCGGACGTTTCCACAGCCAGCGTGACCAGGCGACCTTTTCATCGCCGGCGATTTCCAGCACTTCAAAATGCATCTTCTTGTCGGCCAGTTCTCTTGTCAGATGGTGCAGCAGAGCAGAGATCGCCTCAATGCCTTCAACCCGGCCGATCGCCGGATCTTCGAATATCGCATCATCGGCGAACAGCGGGATCAGCTTGCTATAGTCATTGTCGTTCTGGATATCCCAGAACCGCTCGATCAGTTTCCTTGCCTGTGCCATTTCTGTCCCTCAATCGCTCATGATCGCATTATGTTTCAGCGTCTGTTTCTGCAGCGCCGCTTCGAACGCCTGTTCCAGCTTCGCCATCATCGCCGGAAAGCCCTCGCGATCGACAAAGGCCAGCGGGTCACCGGCTTTCTGATGCTCCCGCTTTTCCGCAA
>JAGPVK010000197.1 GCA_018067055.1 Sphingomonadales bacterium
GGCCCGACCTGATTGGCGAATTGTTCGTGCACCGACCGGGCGGTGCGACCCCGATCGCGAACGTCGCGTTCGAGTCGCCGGGCAAAACGGGTCTCGGAATCGCATTCGACAAAAATGCTGAGATCGAGCAAGTCGCGCAAGGGCTGATGCTGGAGAATCAATATCCCGTCGATCAATATCACCGGCCGCGGTTCGGTCCGTTCGGTCTCCGCTTTTGGCATATGGGTAGGGAAGTCATAAAGCGGCCGATCAATCGCCTGACCGTTTTTCAGCTGCGCCAGCTGAGCGCACAGCTGGTCAAAATCGACGGCATCGGGATGATCAAAATTGGGGCCGCCCTTGCCCGCCGGGGCATCGCCGAGACCGAAGAAATAGTCATCCTGAGGCAGGATCACGCATTGTTCGGGACCCAGCCTTTGATAAATTCTCTGGGTCAGCGTCGATTTGCCGGAACAGCTGCCGCCACTGATCCCGACCGCCCTTGGCGTCATATCAATCCAATCTCGCGGAGCCTTTGCTGCAGATAGTCGTGCGCGGTGATTGGTTCCGGATACAGGTTCGGATGGGCCTCATCGACGCAGCTTGGCAAGGTCTCGATCAGATAATCGGGACGGAAGTGGAGGAAAAAGGGCATCGAATAGCGCGAGATGCCGCGCCGTTCGGGCGCCGGGTTGACGACGCGGTGGGTGGTCGACGGCAGGCGGTCATTGGTCAGCCGCTGCAGCATGTCGCCGATATTTACCGCCAGCTCGCCCGCTTTCGGCGTCACCGGCCGCCACTTGCCTTGCCGGTCGAGCAGTTCCAGACCCGCTTCTTCGGCACCAATCAGCAGCGTGATGGTGTTGATATCCTCATGCGCGCCGGCCCGCACCGCTGGCGAATCCTCCGGCACCGGCGGATAGTGGATCAGCCGCATCACCGAATTGCCGTCGCGCACCGTGTCGACGAAGAAATCCGGCGCCAGTCCCAGAAAGCGAGCGATCGCCTCGAGAATCCGCGCGCCGGCCTTGTCGAAGGCAGCGAACATTTCCAGATAGGTTTCGCGAAAGCCCTCCAGTTCCTGTGGCCAGACATTGACCGGCATATAGGGTTCGAACTTGTGGCCAACGGGCAATTCGCGGCCGATATGCCAGAATTCCTTGAGATCGCTGATATCGCTATCCTTGGCGCTCTCGGTTCCGAACGGCGTGTAGCCGCGGGCGCCGCCACCGCCGGCGACATGATAGGCGCGCTTCACCTCTTCGGGCAGCGCAAAAAAGGCGCGGGACATCGCTTCGGCGCGCGCAATCAGCTCGGCCGGGATGCCATGATCGGCGACCACGGCAAAGCCCCAGTCGGCAAAGCTGCGGCCGATACGTTCGGCAAATGCGGCGCTGTCCTCGTCCGCCATGGCCAGCGAAACGGCGGCCAATGTATCCTGGTTCTGGGTCATGGTCTTAAAATGCGCTCTCGTGCTTCTTTGTCAATCGGGATCAATCAGGCGAGCGAGAGCAGAACACCGGCAAGCGCCGCGCTCATCAGATTGGCGAGCGATCCTGCGGCCAGCGCGCGCAGGCCGAGCCGGGCAATGACCGGGCGCTGGTTGGGCGCGAGGCCGCCGGTAACCGCGAGCTGGATGGCGATGCTGCTGAAATTGGCAAAGCCGCAAAGGGCGAAGATGACAATCGCGTTGGTCAGCGGGGAGATGCCGTCCTGCATCTTGCCCAGCTCGATGAAGGCGACAAATTCGTTGAGCACGACCTTGGTGCCGAACAGGCCGCCCGCGCCAAGCGCCTCGCCCCAGGGCACGCCGAGCAGAAACATGATCGGCGCAAAAATATAGCCGATGATCAGTTGAAAACTGAGTTCCGGCATACCGAACCAGCCGCCGATACCGCCGAGCAGACCATTGGCCAGCGCGACCAGCGCGACAAAGGCCAGCACCATTGCACCGACCGCAACCGCCAGCTTGACCCCGGTTTGCGCGCCCATCGCCGCGGCCATGATGATATTGGCGGGCTTTTCATCTTCATATTCGACCGCGATCGCCAGTTCTTCGGGGGCCGGATCTTCCGGATTGTCCGGCATGATGATCTTGGCCATCAATATCCCTCCGGGTGCCGACATGAAGGCAGCGGCGAGCAGATAGTCGATGCGGATGCCCATCGCGGCATAGGCCGCCAGGATCGTGCCGGCGACGCCGGCCATGCCGACGCTCATCACGGTGAACAGTTGCGACTGGGTGAGGCTGGCGAGATAGGGACGGATGACCAAAGGCGATTCGGACTGGCCGACGAAGATATTGGCGGCAGCACAAAGCGATTCGACTTTCGAGATTCCGGTGATTTTCTGGATGCCGCCGCCGACCCATTTGATGATGAACTGCATCACGCCGAGATAATAGAGGATCGAAATCAGCGCCGAGAAAAAGATGATGACCGGGAGGGCCGATATCGCGAAGC
Source organism: Sphingomonadales bacterium (assembly GCA_018067055.1). Taxonomy (GTDB): domain Bacteria; phylum Pseudomonadota; class Alphaproteobacteria; order Sphingomonadales; family Sphingomonadaceae; genus Parasphingorhabdus. Next base: position 2,442 of record JAGPVK010000197.1, read on the forward strand.
TTGTCCCGCCCATTTCCGGACTGGCAAGCGGCCCGAAGATGAATTTGGTGCCGGCCGAGGCATAGTTCAGTAGGTTGGAGACGCCGAATGCCATCGCTTCGATGATCCGTTTTCCGGCAGGTATATAGAGCACGATGACCGCGATCCCGGCCTGCAGGGCAAAGGCGGCGCCGACCACCCGGAGCCGGATATTGCGGCGTCCGGTCGAGAGGCCAAAAGCGATCAGCAGGATCAGGGCCATGCCGGCAATGCTGGTCAGAATGGACATCACGGGTTTGTTCCGATCAGAATATGGGGCCGGTTCGCGTTCACCAGGTGAAACTGCCCGCTTCGCTGTTGCAGGCAGCCGCGAGCCGGTCGAGACAGTCGTCGATATCATCGGATATGATCAGATGCTTGCGCCGGTCAGCGGACACGAACCCCTGATCGGTCATGGTGTCGAGAAATGTGATCAGCGAATCCCAGTAGCCGGCAACGTTCAATATCGCGAAGGGCTTGTTGTGATAGCCGAGCGCGTTCCAGCTCCACGCTTCGAACAGTTCGTCCATCGTGCCGACGCCGCCCGGCAAGGCAACAAAGGCATCGGTCAGATCGGTCATCTTGGCCTTGCGCTCGTGCATGTTGGGAACGATGTGCAGCTCGGTAACCCCGGTGTGCGCGACTTCCAGATCTTTCAGCATTTCCGGAATCACGCCATGGACCTGACCGCCTTCGGCCAGCACCGTGTCGGCAATTGTCCCCATCAGGCCGAGACGGCCGCCGCCATAGACCAGATCAACGCCGCGCGCCGCCATGGCCTTGCCGAGCAATATGGTGGTTTCGGCATATGCCGGATTCTTCCCGGCATTGGCGCCACAATAAACGGCGAGTCTTTGCAAATTGCCCCCGATCGTGCGACCCGGTGGGCCGCGATCTGATGTTGTAGGATTCTTTTTCCCTATAGAAAAAATGCGCGGCGTGACTATTTCTTTTTTTCCGTCGCCGACCGCGCTAGGCACTCGCGATGACCGAAACATCAAAAACCAATCTCATCCCGCGCTCGCTGTTTGTATTTGCCGTGCTCTACGGCGGGATGACCTGTATTGCAGGGATTTTAGGTGCCAAGCAGGTCGCAATCGGGCCTCTCGCCGTGGAATCCGGGATTTTCCCGTTCCTGCTGCTGGTGGTATTGTCAAGCTCGGTTGCCGAATTGCACGGTCGGGACACAGCCAACCGGCTGGTCCGTTTCGGCTTCATTCCGCTGATCACCGCGATCGCCCTGATCCAGATCGTGCTGGCCTTGCCGACCGATCCGGGCATGTACGAACCGGCGAAGGAAGCCTTTCCGATCATTCTTTCGCAAGGCGCGCGGCTGATGTTCGCCGGGATTATCGCTTATGGCGTGTCACAATTCCTCAACGTCTATATCTTCTCGCGTCTGGCCAATATGAAGGGCGCGCTGCTGGCGCTGCGTGCTGCCATTGCCAGCGCCCTGTCGCAGATCGTCGACACGGTGATTTTTATCACCATCGCCTTTTACGGTGAGCGCCCGATCGGACAATTGCTGCTTGGGCAAGGCTCGGCGAAGGTTGTCCTGTCGTTCCTGCTGGTGCCCTTTCTGATTCTGTTCTTCGTCAAACTGGGCCAGCGTCTGGACCGTGAATGAAGGCTTTTGCAGCCTGGATATTCACCCTTTTCCTCGGCCTGACCGGATGCTCTTCTCCTGAAGATAAAGCGCCTCCGGCAGGCGCGACGATCGTAACTATCATCGGTGCCATTCACGGTCAGCACCGGACCAGCGACCGATATCCGCTGGACGTGCTGCGCCGGGCGATTGTCAAATTTGATCCGGATATCGTGATGGTCGAACTGCCGCCGGACCGTTTTGCCACAGCCTCCGCAAATTTCGACAAATTTGGCGAAGTGCGGGAAAGCCGGGCCGATGATTTTCCCGAACTGACCGATGTGGTCTTTCCGCTGCGCCAGCAATTGGGCTTCGCGATGATCCCGGTGGCTGCCTGGACACCGGAAATTGCTGCTGATCGGCGCGCGGCAGAGAAGCGGCTGGCAAAGGATCCGGCTCGCGCGAAAGACTGGTCACAATATCAGCAGGCCATCCAGCTTTACGGCAAGGCGGTGTCCGGACATTCGGATGATCCCGCGTTCATCCATTCCGGCGCTTATGATGCTGCGGTCAAGGCCAGACAGGAAAGCTACGAGCGACTGTTTGGGAAAGATCTGGGCGCTGGCGGCTGGCGCGCGATCAACAGCGCGCATCTCGCCAATATCACTGCCGCGCTGGATGCGGTCAGCGGACAGGAGAAACGCGTCCTGATCCTGTTCGGTGGCTGGCACAAGTACAAGATTCTTGAAGGACTGAAGGCGCGGCAGGATATCTTTCTGGTTGATGCGGTGCCGCTGTTCGATCAGTGATTATTTGAGCTGATCGTAAATTATCCTGGCCTGAGCCAGGTCTTGCCCGGTATCGATATCCATCAGCATCGGATCGGCAGCTGCTACCAGACGAGCATCTGCCAGCAGCGAGCGAGCCCCGGCATCGCCTTCCAGAGCGGTCAGTGATCGCAGCGCATCGACAGCAAAAATGGCCGGCGGCATGGCTTGCCCGTGGCGAGCGGAAGCGACGGTACCACCCGATTGTTCGAACGCGGCGATCAGCCTGCTGATGTGATCGCGGGTTATGAAAGGCATGTCCGCCAGCATGATGCAAAGCGCGCTGGCTCCGCTGTTGATGGCATGGGCCGCGGCTAGCCGGACGGAGCTTGCCTGGCCCAGCGCGGCGTCCTGGTTGGCGATGACCTGATAGCCGAGATCGCGCCATTGTGCCGCGCAGTCATGCGCTGGTGAACCGATCACCAGCTTGTGAGCGAAGGGCATGGCCGCTCCCACTTCGGCTGCATGCAGGCCGAGCATTCTGTCGCCCAGCACCGCGCTCAGCTTGTCCCGGTCGCCAAATCTGCGCGATTGTCCGGCCGCCAGCAGCGCCAGCATGATGCCGGAATACTTGTTCAATTGGCGGTGATGCTTTCGAGATAGGCGATCACTGCCTGTCGTTCCGCTGAATCTGCAATGGCACCGGCGACCATGGTCGTGCCCGGAATTTTTGCCGCTGGATCAGCGATGAAGCTGTCCAGTTCTGCGGCTGTCCAGGTGATGCCGGATGCCTTCAGCGCATCCGAATAGGCAAATCCGGCGACACCGCCCGCTGCCTTGCCGACGATCCCGACCAGATTGGGACCGGCACCATTGGGCGCGCCCTGCTCGACGGCATGGCAAGCAGAGCAATTGGCGAAAGCCGCTTTCCCCTCGGCGATCAGCGCGCTTGCTGGATTGCTGGCGACAGCAGCAGCGGCGGTTGCCACTGGCGCTGCTCCGGGTTCGCGCACGATGATCTGCTCGACCGGTCCGGGTGCCGGGTCTGCGCCACAGGCGGCGAGTACAAACAGCGGAGACAGGGCGATCACATGTATCAGTTTCAGCATTTCAGGTCTCCGGTCAGGCAAAATCATGTTTGGCGACGGGCAGTTCGCGAATCCGCTTGCCGGTCGCCGCAAAAATGGCGTTGGTCACGGCCGGTGCGATGGGTGGCAGACCTGGCTCACCGCCGCCGCCGAGATGCTTGTGATCGCCATTGATCAGCGCCACTTCCACCGCGGGCATCTCGTCGATCCGCAGCATCGGATAGTCGTGGAAATTGCTTTGCTGAACGGCTCCATCCTTGAGCGTTATCTCGCCATAGAGCGCTGCGGTCAGGCCATAGACAATCGCGCTTTCCATCTGCGCGGTAAACCCATCGGGATTGACGACAAAGCCGGGATCGGCGGCGACATAGACTTTTGTCACCTTCGGCTTTGCACCGGTCATATCGACTTCCGCAACCTGCGCGACAATCGACCCGAAGGACGGCACAAAGGCGATGCCCCGGCCATGTTTTTCGGGCAGGGCGCTGCCCCAGCCGGACATTTTCGCCGCCGTGTCGAGCACCTTCAGATGGCGCGGCGATCCGGCGAGCAGTTCCCGGCGGAAGGCATAGCCATCCTTGCCGGCGGCATCAGCCATTTCATCGACAAAGGATTCGATGAAAAAGCCGTGCTGGCTGTGATCGACCGACCGCCACGGGCCAAAGCGCAAATGCATCGGCACGTCGACCTTGCGGATCTTGTGACTGGCAATGTTGTAATAAGGTATGGTTGGCGCGTCTTTCGGATCGAACAAATGGGTATGGATATTGTCCCAGCTGACCAGCTTGCCATCCTTGTCCAGACCGCCGCGGAAGCGACTGGTCGCCGAAGGGCGGTAATGATCCTGCGCCGTATCCTCTTCCCGCGACCAGATCATCTTGACCGGATAGCCGGTTGCCTTGGCGATCCGGGTCGCCATGATGACAGCGTCACTGTCGGACCGGCGCCCGAAACCGCCGCCGAGATAGGCGTTGTGATAGGTTACATCCTCGAATGGCAGGCCGGCGGCATCGGCGGCCGCCTGGCGGGCATTGACCGGCGCCTGATGGCCGGACCAGACATCGCATTTGCCATCGCGGACCCAGGCGGTGCAGTTCATCGGCTCCATTGTCGCATGGGCAAGGAAAGGCACTTTATATTCGGCTTCGACTTTGGTCGCTGCTCCGGCAAAAGCTTTGCCAACATCGCCGGCTTCGGTTTCCATATCGCCGCCGTCCTCGCCGGCTTCGTCGAGAGAGGTGGCGTAGCGGGCAAAGATCGCGTCCAGATCGAGACCGTCGCCTTCGGTCTTGCTATATTGGGCGTCGATGCTGTTCAGCGCTTGCTGCGCCTGCCAGTAACCATCGGCAACCACGGCAACAAAATCGCCCATGTTCAGAATCTGCAGCACGCCGGGCATGGTCCTGGCGGTGGTCGCATCGATCGATGTAACCGTGGCGCCGATCACCGGCGCGGCCTTGACTGCTGCATATTTCATGCCCGGGACCTTGGCATCAATGCCGAATATCGCGGTGCCATCAACCTTTTCCGGAATATCATGGCGCGCCTTCGGCTGGCCCATGATCTTGTATTTATCCGGTGATTTGAGTGTCGGCTTGGCGGGCAGACTCTGTTCCGCTGCTGCCAGCGCAAATTTTGCAAAGGGCTCCGACTTGCCGCTTTTGGCATGGATAATCATGCTGTCGGCGGTGGTAATCTCGCTGGCTGGAACCTGCCATTCGCTCGCCGCTGCTGCGACCAGCATTTCGCGAGCGGCGGCGCCCGCGGTGCGCATCGCTCTTTGGCCGGTAGCGCGCACCGAATAGCTGCCGCCAGTAAATTGCAGGCCCATCGCCTGGGCCAGCTCCAAGATGCCGCCCGAAACCGTTGGTTCGAATATTGCGGGGACTTCGAGATTGGGAGCCAGAAAATCGCGGGCGATCGAATCGGAGACATATTGCATGTCGGCCGGCGCTTCCAGAATCCGCACCTTGCTCCAGTCCGCATCCATTTCGTCGGCCAGCATCTGCGCCAGCGCGGTGTAGACGCCCTGCCCCATCTCGACATGCGGGATGACGGCGGTGACGATATTGTCGGTATCGACCTTGACCCAGGCATTGAGCAATTGCTCGTTCTTGCCGTCGGTCAGCAACGGGCTCAGCCGGTCGATCGGATTGCCCTGGCGCACGGCGACGCCGACCACCAAGGCGCTGCCGGCGACCACCCCCGCACCGATGAAGGCGCGGCGTGTCCATTTGCCCTTTTTGCCGGGGCTGTCGGTCGCTGTCTCGCTCTTGCTCATGCCACCGTCTCCTGTTCGGCGGGCTGCCCGATGCCAGCTGCGGCCTTGATCGCCTGACGAATCCGGCCATACATGCCGCAGCGACAAACATTGCCCGCCATTGCGGCGTCGATCTGCGCGTCGGTCGGATTGGGATTTTCTTTCAGCAATGCCGTCGCCGACATGATCTGGCCGGACTGGCAATAGCCGCATTGTGGCACCTGGGCCTCTATCCAGGCTTGCTGGACCCGGTGCAGCGTGCCGTCTTCGCTGGCGATCCCTTCGATGGTCGTGATGTTCTTGCCATCGGCGGCGGATATTGGTGTCGAACAGCTGCGGATCGGCTTGCCATCGAGATGCACGGTGCACGCTCCGCATTGCGCGATGCCGCAGCCGAATTTGGTGCCGGTCATTTCCAGATTCTCGCGCACGACCCACAATATCGGGGTCGCCGGGTCAACATCGACCGCTTTCGATTGACCGTTGACGTTCAGCTGTATCATGGAAGTTTCACCCGGATGATTGAATGGCAATTTGCAACTTATAGCGAAATGATTGTTTCAAGCCAAGCGGCCTTTGGGACAGGGGGTGGGCCGCTGATCAAGGCGATGACGCGCTCTGTCGGTTCGCTGCTCCGGATTAGTCTCGTGATCGATCATGGCAAGGCTTCGAACAAGGGCAATCTTCACCCTTGCTCCGGATACCGGTTTCTGCGACATCCCGAATGTGGCTGGAGCGCAAGACAATAGTGGCAAGGGAAGCGCTTCCTTCGATGCGTCGTGGAACGATGTGCGCGCCGACCAGGATATTCAGTTCACCCCGAGCCCGCAGCCCAAACCGCCGGAAATCCCGCAATGGTGGCAAGATTTCGAGAAATGGCTGGGCGACTTGCTCTCCCCCGCAGTGGAATCCTTTGCTGCGTCCTGGCCGATCATAAGGATCGTGCTGCTGGTCCTGCTGGCCGCCGGGGTGCTGACCTTGATCTGGGTCATTGTGGCGCCCTATGTCGAACAATGGCGCGGCCGAAAACCGACAGTCGAGGAAAGCTGGCAACCCCAGCCGGATGCCGCCCACGCGTTGCTGTCGGAGGCGGAAGCGCTGGCTGCTGCGGGACGGTTCGATCAGGCGGTCCGGCTGCTGCTCCATCGCAGTATCGCCGATATCGAACAGCGCCGCCCGGATCTGCTGCAACCATCGAGCACATCGCGCGAGATCGAGAGGTTTGACAGCCTGCCGGAAGCCCCGCGTGCGATGTTTGCGGTGATCGCCGGTCAGGTCGAGCGCGGCCTGTTTGCGGCGCTGCCGATCGACGAGAGCGGCTGGCAGGCATCGCGTGATGCCTATGCCGGCTTTGCACTGAAGGACACGTGGCGCTTGGTGAGCAAGGGATGAGCCTGCAGACCAATCCGTTTCAGCGAACGACGATGATGATCATGTTCGCGCTCGGCTTCGCGGCTTTTGTGGCGTTGCTCTATGGACTGGGCATGGGTGATCCGCTGGCTTCCGGCAAGAATGGCGAGGCGCATGGCGCGTCGAACAGCATCGTCGGTTACAAGGCGCTCGCCAATCTGCTCGAAAAAACCGGCGTGCCGGTGCAATATTCGCGCTCCCCGGCGGGCATGGACAATGCGGGTCTGCTGGTTCTGACGCCTGGCCCGTTCACCCCTGCAGCGGATATTGATGCGGTGGTCCAGCAGCGCGCCTATGTCGGACCGACCATGATCATTCTGCCAAAATGGCAGGTCGCCAAGGACCGGAAGCTCAAAAAGGGCTGGATGATGCGCGGCGACCCGTGGGGTGCGGAGCCTGTTACAGATATGCTCAACGATGTGGTCGAGGCCAAGATATCCGTCGACGACAAGGCCCGTGGCCGGACACCTATGGCTTCGGCGGTTGGCGGGTCCGTGGAAACACCCGAACATCCGGTCACGATCAAGGGTGATTTCGTCCGCACGATCGTGCGCGGGCCGTCCAGGGGAGCGCTGGTCGCCTATCTCGATGATGGCGGTGTCTATCCGCAGCTGGACAGTCTGGAAAAATCACATTTCACCGATGAAGACGAGATAGACGAAGACTTCTATCCGGTGGTGATTGTCGCCGACGCGGACTTGCTCAACAATGCCGGCATGGCCGACAAGCAAACCGCTCGCCATGCGCTGGCGTTGGTCAAGGCGGCGGCAGCGGCCAGCGATGGCGGCGTTACATTCGATCTTACATTCAACGGTTTGGGAAGTTCGGAAAATCTGCTGACACTGGCCTTTGCGCCGCCGTTTCTGTCGGCCACGATTTGCCTGATCACCGCTGCTCTGGCGGCAGCGTGGATGGCCTTCAACCGCTTCGGACCGCCGGTGATCGAGCAGCGCAGCATCAACTTTGGCAAGAGCGCATTGGTCAATAACAGCGCTGCGTTCATCAACCGGATGCAGCGCGCCTATCTGGTCACCGATCCTTATGCCGACATGCTCCGCAGCCAGTCGGCCGAGGCGATCGGCATCAGCCCGACCGCCGGTGAGCGGGAAATCCATCAAAAACTGGATGCGTTGGGAGAGAGTGACGGCAACCGCTTCTCCGCCCTGTACGAACAATTGGTCCGCGCCCGCAAACCGCAAGACATCGCCGACGGGGCCGCGGCCCTCCACGCCTGGAAAAAGGAAATGATTGGATGAATATCGACGAACTGAAGATGCTGGCGGACAATATCCGCGCTCAGGTGGCGAAAGCGATCATCGGTCAGGAAGAGATTGTCGACCATCTGCTGATCGCGCTGTTTTCGTCTGGCCATGTGCTGATGGAAGGGCCGCCGGGGACCGCGAAGACCTTTCTGGCGCAATGTTTTTCCGCCACTCTTGGTCTGGACTTCGGCCGCATCCAGTTCACCCCCGATTTGATGCCCGGCGACATTATCGGGTCCAATCTGTTCAATTTCCAGACCAGCAATTTCACCCTGACCCGGGGACCGATCTTCTGCGACCTGTTGCTCGCCGACGAAATCAACCGGACGCCGCCGAAAACCCAGGCAGCGATGCTCGAGGCGATGCAGGAACGGTCGGTGACGATCGATGGCGAGACCCACGCGCTGGGCTCGCGCTTCATGGTGGTCGCGACCCAGAATCCGATCGAGCAGCAGGGCGTCTACCCGCTGCCCGAGGCCCAGCTCGACCGGTTCCTGTTCAAGCTGCTGATCGAATATCCCGATGTCGAAGAGGAAAAGCGGATCGTCAGCCAATATGGCGTGCGTATTGGCGCGCCGGTGCCGAAGGACTTTGGCATCGAACAACAGGCCGACAGCGCGACACTGGCGGCGGCGACAGCAGTGGTGCAGACGGTGAAGCTGGTCGAGGATGTCGTCGATTATGTGGTGCGGCTGATCCGGGCAACGCGTGAAACGGCGGATCTGGAAAATGGTGCCAGTCCGCGCGCCGCGATCATGCTGGCCCATGCGGCACGGGCGCGGGCGGCGATTTCCGGGCGCGATTATGTGATCCCCGATGATGTGAAGGCGCTGGCACCATCGGTGCTGCGGCACCGGACGATATTGTCCCCGGCCGCCGAGATCGAAGGCCGGCAGATCGACAGCATCATCAACGGCCTGGTCGAACGGACGGAAGCGCCGCGTTGAGTTTCTACCCCACCGGACGGGCCATCGGGCTGATCGCGCTCGGTGCGCCGATTGCTGCGGTGCTGGCGGCGATCATCCCGTCGCTGTGGGCGATCGGCGCGGCCTGGGCGTTGATGCTGGTGTTGCTGCTGCTGCTCGACGGTCTGGTTGCCGCCAGAGCGGATGACGTGCAACTGGCGGTGGCGAAAAGCGCAGAAATCGGTGCGCCGATGACCGTGGGGCTGGAGGCGGGATTTTCCGGCCCGATGGCACCACGGCAGGTGTTCGGCAATCTTGGGCTGGACGAGCGGCTGGCGGAAGCGGGCGCGGTCGGCTTCTCGCTGGAACGACGGCCCGCTGCAAATGGCGCTTTTTCCGGACAGGCGACCATCGTGCCGGTCCGGCGCGGGATCGGCGAAACCGGCAGGCTGTGGCTGAGATGGAAAGGGCCGCTGGGTCTGGCATGGCGACAGATACAGAAACAAAGCGCGCATGAAGTGGCGGTGATCCCGAATATCGCGGCGGTGCGCAGCCCGACCGTGCAAATGTTTCTGCGCGATTCGCTGTTCGGCCTGCTTGCCCGAAAATTTCGCGGCGAAGGCAGCGAATTTGAAGCCCTGGCCGAATATCAGCCGGGCATGGACCGGCGCAGCATCGACTGGAAGGGATCGGCCCGGCACAGCAAATTGCTGGCCAAGGAATATGATACCGAGCGGAACAACCAGATCGTCTTCGCGCTCGATTGCGGTTCAGCGATGTGCGAGCCGATCGATGGCTTGCCGCGCATCGACCGGGCAATTTCGGCGGCGCTGCTCACCGCCTATATCACGCTGAAGGCAGGCGATCGCACCAGTCTGTTCAGCTTTGCCACGAAACCGGAATTATCGACGCCCTTCCTCTCCGGCAGCCGCAATTTTTTCCGGCTGCAGCAGGAGGCCGCGACCATCGACTATCGGCATCAGGAGAGCAATTACACGCTGGCGCTGTCGACTTTGCACAGCCAGCTCAAGCGGCGCTCGTTGATCATCATCTTTACCGATTTTACCGATCCGACCGCTGCTGACCTGATGCTGGAAGCGGTCGGGCGGTTGATCGACAAGCATCTGGTGCTGTTCGTGGTGCTGGAAGATCGCGAACTGACATCGATCATCGGCAAATCTCCGGACAGTGCCGAGGATGTCGCGCGGGCGGTGACCGCACAGAATCTGCTCGATCAGAAAAAGCTGGTCCTGACCAGGCTCCGGCACATGGGGATCGATGTGATCGAAGGCGCGCATCAGAATATCGGTACCCGTCTGATCAACTCCTATCTCAGCATCAAGAGGCGGGGTAGCCTGTGAGTAGCGAGCAGGCCCTGAGCGCAGCACTGCTGCGCAGCGACCGGTTCCGGCTGGAGCGGGAAGCGGACTGGACGCGTCTGGAAGATATTGTCACGAAAATGGAGAAGGGCAAGACCAGGCGCCTGTTGGATGACGACGTGCTCGCCCTGCCGACGCTTTACCGGACGCTGCTGTCGAGCCTGTCGATTGCCCGGGAAAATTCGCTCGATGCCGGCCTGATCGACTATCTCGAAGGGCTGGCGCTGCGCTCCTATTTTCTGGTCTATGGCACCCAGACCGGTTTCGGCCGCTGGCTGGGCAGTTTTTTTGGCGGTGGCTGGAGCCGGGCGGTGCGCGCGATCCAGTTCGATATCTGGATTGCGCTGTTCGTGATGATCGCGGGAGCCGCGATTGGCTATATATTGGTCGCCGGCGACAGCGACTGGTTTTACGCCTTGGTGCCGGGCGACTTTTCGGATGTCCGGGTGCCAGGCGCGAGCGCAGAAGCCTTGCGCGGCACGCTTTTTGGGGGGCAGGAAGGCGACGGACTGGGTGTGTTCGCGGCCTTTCTGTTCAGCAACAACGCGCAAGTCGCGATCCTCGCTTTTGCGCTCGGCTTTGCCTTTGCCATCCCCAGTATCTTGCTGCTGATTCACAATATGGCACTGCTTGGCGCGATGCTCTGGGTGTTTGCGCAGCGCGGCCTGACGGTCGATTTTATCGGCTGGCTGTCGATTCACGGCACGACCGAGCTGTTCGCGATTCTGCTCGCCGGGGCCGCAGGGATTCACGTTGGCCGTTCGATCGCCTTCCCCGGTGCCCGTTCCCACCTCAAGGCCGCCAGCGACGCTGGCAAGCGGGCGGCGCTGGTGATGGTGGGCGTCATCTTCATGCTGATCTGTGCCGGGCTGCTCGAAGGCTTTGCGAGGCAGTTGATAGACCATACCGCCGGGCGCTTTGCGGTGGGCGGGGGGATGTTGCTGTTGTGGCTGCTCTATTTCATTGGCTTCGGCCGGGAACGACGGAGGCCGGGCGCATGAGCGAAAGCAGCGTCGCTGAACCCTGGAGCCGGCGGTCCGCCAATCCGAAATTTGACCGGATCATGGTCACGCCCGAGGGTGTGCCGCTGCATGTGACGGTCGCGGCGGCTGGCGCGCGGGCGGGCGCGTTGCTGCTCGACATTGTCATCATTCTGGGGCTGATCATATTGGTCACTCTAGCGGGTCTGGGCCTGTTATGGGCGTTCGGCCTGGCATTGGGCGAAAATCTGCAAAGCGCCAGCGGTCCGCTGCAATTTCTGGCGGTCCTCTGGATCATTTCCGTGTTCCTGTTCCGCAACGCCTATTTTCTCTATTTCGAACTGGGCGACCGGGCCGCGACCTGGGGAAAACGGGCGATGGGAATCAGGGTCGCGGCGCGTGATGGCGGCCGATTGACCGCCGAAGCGGTGATCGCCCGCAATATCGTACGGGATGTCGAATTGTTCCTGCCGCTGGTGTTTCTGACCTCCGGTGAAGCCAGCGGCAGCATGACCAATCTGACTGCCTGGGCCGGGTTCGTCTGGGTGCTGATGTTTCTGCTGTTTCCGCTGTTCAACAAGGACCGGCTGCGCGGCGGCGACGTGATCGCCGGTACCTGGGTGATCCAGAATGTGAACCGGAATCTCGGAGATATTGTCGCGCCATCGTCTGCGCAGGCTGTAGCGGACGGGGCTGCGCCGGTCGCAGGCTATAAATTTTCCGAGGCCGATTTGTCGGTCTATGGCGAATATGAACTGCAGACATTGGAAAATGTCCTGCGCACGGGTCAGCAGGCGGCGCTGGAAAAGGTTGCCGCATCGATCTGCCAGAAAATCGGCTGGGAACCGGGCAGCGGTGACGAGCGGGCTTTTCTGGAAGCTTATTATACCGCCTTGCGTGGGCGGCTGGAAAACAGCATGAGATTCGGCAAGCGGCGCAAGGACAAGCATAGCGAGCCCGAATGAGGGCCCCGCTGGCGCACGCCGGATAGCGCCGATCCGCCTTTGCCGTAGCGTCACCTTAATTGCTCGGTTAATTGCTTGTTTCCGGCGGTTTTCAGCCTATAGTCCGGCCAAATTCTGACCAAGGAGCGCTCCCATGAATCTGGAATTCACCGAAGAAGAAAAAGCCTTTCGCGCCGAAGTGCGTGAATTTATTGAAAATAATTATCCGCAAAATATCGGGACTCGCGGCGTCCAGGATGAACTGAGCCGCGAAGACATGCTCGCCTGGCACAAGATTCTGGGCAAGAAGGGCTGGTCGGTTCCGGCCTGGCCAACCGAATATGGCGGCACCGACTGGACGCCGACGCAGCGTTATATCTGGTCGGAAGAAAATGCCCGGAAGAACACCGTGATGCCGTTGCCTTTTGGCGTCGCGATGGTCGGACCGGTGATCTACACATTCGGCAATGAAGAACAGAAAGCGCAGCATCTGCCCGGCATTCGCTCGGGTGATGTATGGTGGTGCCAGGGCTATTCGGAACCGGGTGCCGGCTCCGATCTCGCTTCACTGAAAACCACCGCGGTGCGCGATGGTGACGATTATATCATCAACGGCCAGAAAACCTGGACGACGCTGGCCCAGCATGCCGATTGGGGCTTCTTCCTCTGCCGCACCGATGCCGATGCGCCGAAGCCGCAAATGGGCATCAGCTTCATTCTGGTCGACATGAACACGCCGGGCATCGAAGTGCGCCCGATCAAGCTGATCGACGGTGGCTATGAAGTCAACGAAGTGTGGCTGACCGATGTGCGGGTGCCGGCGACCAATTTGATTGGCGAAGAGAATAAGGGCTGGACCTACGCCAAGTTCCTGCTTGCTCATGAACGCTCCGGCATTGCCGGGGTGGCGCGCTCCAAGCGCGGTGTCGAACAGCTCAAGGAAATTGCTGCCTCCGAATTGCTCGATGGCAAGCCGTTGATCGAGGATATGGGTTTTGCCACCAAGATCAGCCAGCTGGAGATTGATCTCTCGGCGCTGGAAATCACCGAACTCAGGACTCTGGCGGGCGAACAGGCCGGCAAGGGCCCTGGACCGGAAAGTTCCTTGCTCAAGGTCAAGGGCACGGAAATCCAGCAGCGGCTGACCGAGCTGACGCTGGAAGCGGTCGGCCATTATGGCACGCCCGATTTCCGCAGCTTCCCGGATGACGGGTCGAACGACTTCCCGATCGGGCCGGATTATGCCCATCATGCGGCACCGACCTATTTCAACATGCGCAAGACGTCGATCTACGGCGGGTCCAACGAGATCCAGCGCAACATCATCACCAAAATGATCCTCGGCCTTTAACCGGACCGATAAAGGGGAACCAAAATGGATTTCGATTTTACCGACGAACAGAATATGGTGCGCGACGGAATTTCGCGCCTGATCCGCGAACAATATGACTGGGACACGCGCCGCGGCGTGATCGAAAGCGAATCCGGCTGGCGGCCGGAGCTTTGGGCACAGCTCGCCGAGCTCGGCATGCTCGCCGCGCCCTTCTCGGAAGAAGATGGCGGTTTTGGCGGCGCCACCGAAGCGATGATCATCATGGAGGAATTCGGCAAGGGCCTTGCGGTCGAGCCATTCATCCCGAGCGTGGTCTGCGCCGGCGGTTTTCTGAAACATGGCGGCAGCACCGCGCAGCGCGAAGAATATATCGGCGGGATTATTTCCGGCGAGATGATCTTCGCCTTTGCCTATGCCGAACCACGCGGCCGTTATGATCTGGCCAATCTCGAAACCACGGCCAAGGCCGATGGCAGCGATTATGTGCTGAACGGTCACAAGGCGGTCGTTATCGGCGCGCCATGGGCAACGCATTTTGTCGTGACTGCGCGCACCTCCGGTGGCCAGACCGACAAGGACGGCGTGTCCGTATTCATCGTCGACAAAGCGGCACAGGGCGTGAGCACGCGTGACTATGCCACCGTCGATGGTCGCCGCGCTTCGGAAGTTTACTTCGAGAATGTCAAAGTCTCCGGCGATGCCCTGATCGGCGAGGCCGGCAATGGCCTGCCGCTGATCGAGAAAGTGGTCGATGAAGCAACCGCCGCGACCTGCGCCGAAGCGGTCGGCGCGATGAAGGTGACCAACGATACCACGCTCGACTATTCGCGCCAGCGCAAGCAGTTTGGCGTGCCGATCGGATCCTTCCAGGTGCTGCAGCACCGGATGGCGGACATGCTGATGGAATATGAGCAGTCCGTGTCGATGTGCTATCTCGCGACGATCAAGCTCGATGAAGACGATGCGACGCGGAAGAAAAACGTCTCTGCGGCCAAGGTGCGCATTGGTCAGGCGGCGCGGTTCATTGGCCAGTC
>JAGPVK010000206.1 GCA_018067055.1 Sphingomonadales bacterium
CCGCCCTTCTTGAGGTTGCAGGGCAGGCATGCGGTCGCGACATTTTCCCAAGTGGTGCGGCCTTTCTGGCGGCGCGGGATGACATGATCAAAGGTCAGATTATTGGGTGATCCGCAATATTGGCACTCAAACTTGTCGCGCAGAAACAGGTTGAATCTGGTAAAGGCCGGATATTCCGATGGCTTGATATATTTCTTGAGGGCAATCACCGACGGGATTTTCATGTCAAGATTGGGGCTGTGTACCTCCCGCTCATAGCTGGAGACAATATCGACTCGGTCGAGAAACACCGCCTTTATCGCGGTTTGCCATGGCCACAGGCTCAGCGGATAATAAGACAGGGGGGTGTAGTCGGCGTTGAGGACGAGCGAAGGGCAGCTTTCCGGATGCCTCAGCAAGTCGGGGTGATACATAAGCACTGTCTCCCTTGGCCTTTACTGTCCGCTCTTTATGCCTAAGAACATGACATGACTATTACACAAAGAACATTATCCGCCTTATGACGTCAAGTGTGCAGTTAAATCCAGATATTGTAGTGCGTTTTGCCCCTAGCCCCAACGGATTGTTGCATTTGGGTCACGCCTATGCCGCGATGATGGCGCATGATTTCGCCCGCGCACGGGGTGGCCAGTTTCTGCTGCGGATCGAGGATATCGATAGCGGCCGCAGCCGCCCGGAATTTGTCACCGCGATACTGGATGATTTACGCTGGCTTGGCCTCGGCTGGGATGGGGACGTGATTTTCCAGTCTCAGCGGCTGGACAGCTATGCGGCAGCGGCAGAGCGGTTGAAGGCACTGGAATTATTATATCCCTGCTTCTGCAGCCGTTCCGACATGCGGCTATTGCAGGCAGATGGTCCGCAGCCGGAAGGGCCGGATGGTCCGATCTATGCCGGCACCTGTCGGCATCTCGATCCGGGCCAGGCCCGAAAACGGGCGACAAAAGAACCGCACAGCTGGCGGCTTGATGTAGCGAAGGCAGCGGCCATTACCGGGCCGCTGCAATGGATGGATGAACGGCACGGAGCACAATTGAGCCATCCCGAACGACTGGGCGATGTCATTCTTGTACCCAAGGAAACGCCGGTAGCCTATCATCTCGCCGTGACGGTCGACGATGCCCGCGATGGCATCACCCATGTCGTGCGCGGCGACGATTTATTTGCATCCACCGCGATCCACCGACTGTTGCAGGCGCTGCTCGGTTTGCCGACGCCCATTTATTTCCACCATCGGCTGCTGTGCGATGAAGAGGGAGCAAAGCTTGCGAAAAGCCGGGGTTCTGCCTCTTTGTCCGTATTGCGATTGGCTGGCAAAAGCGGGCAAGACTTGTTGCAAGATTTCCGGCAGGGCATCTTCCCGGTTGGAATCTCCCTTTCATAAGCTTAAGGTGCCCATATGAGCTATATTTTGATATTGATGATCGTCGCAGCGGCCGGTGCCGTTGTTTATGCCCTCGTGCGCGGGTTGATTGCCTTTGCCAACATGGAGCCGGGAGACGTCGATGCCGACGGCATTACGGCGTCGCACAAGAAGCAGAATGAAATGATGTTTGCGCGTGTCAAATATCAGGCGATTGCGATCGTGCTGGTGGTGATATTGCTCGTGCTGGCGGGCGGCCAGAACTAAGGCCTCGCCCCAGTGGTCAAACTCAACAAGATATATACGAAGACAGGCGATGACGGGACCACCGGCCTGGTCGACGGATCGCGGATTGCCAAAAATGATCCGCGGATGGCGGCGATTGGCGATGTCGACGAACTGAATAGCGCGCTCGGTGTCGCGATTTGCGAAATTACCGAAGATGTGCTGATACAGGAATTGCGTGGCATCCAGAATGATCTGTTTGATCTGGGTGCGGATCTGGCGACACCGGCCGAAGCGGGTGACGATTTTGCCCCTTCGGAAATGATCCTAAGGATCGTGCCATCGCAGGTCGAGCGGCTGGAAAACAGGATTGATGCCGCTACCGCCAGTCTTGACCCACTGACCAGTTTCATTCTGCCTGGCGGCGCGAAGGCCGCTGCTGCCGTGCATCTTGTCCGGGCGATTGCCCGGCGGACCGAGCGGACCTGTGTCGCTGCTGCCATGACCATGCCGCTCAACCCGCAGGCGCTGGCCTATATCAATCGCCTTTCGGATTATCTGTTCGTGCTCGGACGCTTGCTCAATAATGGTGGCAAGGATGATATATTGTGGGTGCCCGGAGGGTCGCGCTAGCGAGCAAAAGCGCAACGCTTTTCGTATATTTGCAACCATCCGGCGCAAATATGCGTTGTTGACCTGAATGTCGTTCGCTCTATGTTCTAGGGCTAACTCGCACTTCCACCGGAGTAGGATCGATCGCCAGCCAACCCAGCCGCCCGTTTTCGCCAGCACAGAATATGCCGCGATCAAGCAGCTTGCTGGACGCATTCCGCAAAGTGCGGCGCTATTCGGTGCGGCTCGCCGAGGGGTTGAGCGACGCCGATGCGACGGCGCAATCGATGGATGATGCCTCGCCCACCAAATGGCATCTGGCCCACACCAGCTGGTTTTTCGAGACATTTTTGTTGCGCGACCATGTTGCCGGATATTCCGTCTTCAACGATCGCTACGCCTATCTTTTCAACAGCTATTATGAAGCCGAGGGCGCTCGCCATGCGCGACCGGAACGCGGTCTGCTGACCCGGCCTTCGCTGGCAGACGTGCTTGCCTATCGTACGCATGTCGATACGGCGATGGCAGAGGCAATCACGGGTTTTTCCGAACGTCTGTTCAATCTGGTCGAGCTGGGTCTCCATCACGAACAGCAGCATCAGGAATTGCTGCTCACCGATATTCTTCATCTCTTCTCCCGCAACCCCCTCAGGCCAGCCTATTCCGATGCCCTGCCTGAAAAGACGCCTGCGGTTCCACCCTTGCAATGGATCGATGGGGCTACCGGTATTCAGACGATTGGGCATGACGGCCAGAAATTTGCCTTTGACTGCGAAGGGCCCCGCCACGACACCATGCTCCATCCCCATGCATTGGCGGACAGGCCGGTGAGCAACGGTGAGTGGTTGGAATTTATCGAAGGCGGTGGCTATCGCGAACCCGGTTATTGGTTGTCCGACGGTTGGGCGTGGGTCCAGAGCCAGGCCATAACAGCACCCTTGTACTGGACCAGGTCAGCAGACCGGGAATGGATGGAATTTGGACTGGCCGGCAATCATGGCCTCGACCTGTCGGCACCGGTCAAGCATATCAGCCTCTACGAAGCCGATGCCTATGCAAGTTGGGCCGGTGCACGCCTGCCGACCGAAACGGAATGGGAAGTGGCGGCCGATCATGGCTTGCCGAATAGCGGCAAGGTCTGGGAATGGACCGGCAGCGCCTATCGCCCCTATCCCGGTTTCAAGCCCGCTGCCGGCGCGGTAGGCGAGTATAATGGCAAGTTCATGTCCGGACAATTTGTCCTGAAAGGTGGCAGCATCGCCACTTCCCCCGAGCATATGCGGCCAAGCTACCGCAATTTCTTCTATCCCCAGCAGCGCTGGCAGTTCACCGGCCTGCGGCTTGCCAAAGACCTTTAGGATCAAGGATTTCTGTCATGGACATGACCACCACCCTCATTGATCATACCTTCCGCAAGGATGTACGCCGCTGCTTTGATCAGCGAGCTTACGCGCTGCCCGCGCGCTGGCTTTATGACCGGCGCGGGTCGGAATTGTTCGAGGATATTACCGAATTGCCGGAATATTATCCGACTCGGACAGAGACCAAATTGCTACGGGACCATAGCGCAGACTTTGCCAACGCCATTGGCAAGGGGCGGGCGGTGATTGAATTTGGTTCGGGCAGTTCGGCCAAAACGCCTCATCTGCTGCGCGCCGTCGAGCCGTCTGCTTATGTACCGATCGATATTTCCGGCGAATTTCTTGAG
This sequence comes from Sphingomonadales bacterium, assembly GCA_018067055.1. Lineage (GTDB taxonomy): Bacteria > Pseudomonadota > Alphaproteobacteria > Sphingomonadales > Sphingomonadaceae > Parasphingorhabdus. The sequence goes on from JAGPVK010000206.1 coordinate 3,909, forward strand.
CATAGTGCCGCGATGTTGCAGGACGATTTTCCCGATCTGCCGATCCATCCGGTCGAGGCCGATTTTATGAAACGGGTCGAACTGCCGGATGCCGTCGCGGATCTGCCCAAGCTCGGATTCTTTCCAGGGTCAACGATCGGCAACATGATTGCCAGAACCTCGGTCGACCTGCTCCGGTTCATGCGCGAAACGCTGGACATCGGGGCGCAATTGCTGATCGGACTGGACCGGGTCAAGGAGCAGCAGGTGCTGATCGATGCCTATGACGACAGCGCCGGGGTGACCGCCCAATTTTCTCTCAATTTGCTCGACCGGATCAATCGGGAACTGGACGGCGATATTCCGGTCGACAAGTTCCGGCATGTTGCCATCTGGAATGACGATTATGCGCGAATCGAAATCTATCTGGAGGCGCAGGATGATGTGTCCTTCTCGATCGATGGCACCAAGCACAGCCTGATCAGCGGTCAGCGGATCCATATCGAGAATAGTCATAAATTCGGCTTGCGCGATGCCCGGCTGATGTTGCGGGCGGGCGGCTGGACGCCGTTATGCGACTGGAGCGACGAACGGGACTATTTCACTCTCATTCTGGCCGAGGCGCACCCTTACAAGCACGCCCCCTGATATTCAGTCAGCCGTTTCCAGCTTGCGATATTTTGCCCGCCAGGTGGTAATCCATTCAAAGGCTCCGCGACATTTGGGCATTGCGCTGGCATCGATCAGGCGAAAGCTGTCGCCATCCCAGATATAATTTTCGGCGTTACCGCAATCGCCAAGGCCGCGTCCCTTGCCATAGCTGCTGATCGTCTGATCCTGTTCGCCCCAGCTGGCGTTGACCAGCAGGGGGTCGCTGCCTTCGCCGCCCCAGCTGGGCTGATGATCAAACCGGGCGGGGGTGAATATCCAGCCGCTGGTTGCGGGAGCATCTTCGACATATTCGCCGACATAAGGAGCGCTGGAAAAATTATAGGCGCCCGCGCCGCAGGAAATCAGCACCAGCACCCGGTATCGATTGCCGCGCTTGCCCAGCGGGAAGACTTGATCCTCGACCACGCCAAAACGGTCATCCTTGCATCTCGAAGCTTCGACCAGCGCGACTATATCGCCGGTTTCCGGAACCAGTTTGGCTGGGTCCCACTGATCGACCATGATTGTCGGTATCTCGAACGTTGTCGGGCGAAAAGCCCGCGATCCTTTCGCGACCAGCGCGGTGCCGGTTCCGGCGCGATGCTGTTTCTGATCGATGTAGCGCAGGGCAGCCGATGAACCGGCCAGCGAAATCCGGGTGATGATCTCATCGCCTGGTCCTTGAACGACAAGCCGCTTGCCCCTGATAATGGCTGCCGCCACTTTTTTGGCATCCGCGCCGACAATCTCGATTGGGTAGTCACCCGGCACGATCGGGCCGGTGTCGACCAGACGACCATCAACGATCATCCGGTAGCGGTCCATGTCCCTGGGTTCGAATGTGATGTGGATCTTGAAAATATCTTTGCTGCCAGCGGTTCTAACGATCGAAACCGGGCCTTCGCCGTCCTCATAGCCTGCTCCGTCCTCTCCCGGCACGAGCGAGATCGCCTGGCAATTGTCGCCATTGTCGCAGCCGACGGCCCAATCGCCAAAAGTCCGGATTTCGCCAGGCTGGGCCGCGGGCATGGCGACAGCAGCGGTGATTATCGCAAATATTCCAGCGATGAAACTGATAGGGGGCATAATTGCAATCTAGCCAGTTTGACCGACAATCGCTAGTGGCTTGTTGAATCATGAAAAACAGCGCGAGAGATATGGAATGAAAGTAATTGGCATTATCGGATCGGGGCAAATGGGCGCCGGTATCGCTCAGGTTTCGGCGCAGGCAGGCTATCATGTCTATCTGTCGGACATCAGCATGGAGATCGCTGAACGCAGCAAAGCCGGTATTGCCAAGCAGCTGGCTCGACTGGTCGAAAAGGAAAAAATCGAACATAAGGCAGCCGAGACAGCGCTTGGCCGGATTGAACCGATCGTCCAGCTCGATCCGATGGCCAATGCCGATATCATCATCGAAGCGGCAACCGAGCGGGAAGAGGTCAAACGCCAGATTTTCGCCGCCGCTTCCGAAGTTCTCGGCCATCAGGCCATTCTTGCCAGCAATACATCATCGATCTCGATCACAAGATTGGCGCAAGCGGTGAAAGATCCGTCGCGCTTTGTCGGTGTGCATTTTTTCAATCCGGTGCCGTTGATGGGGCTGGTGGAAGTTATTCGCGGACTGGCGACCAGCGACCAGACCGCAGCGATGGCCAGCGATTTTGCCAAGGCCGTCGGCAAGACGCCGGTGATGGCAAAGGATTCGCCTTGCTTCGTCGTCAACCGGATATTGCTGCCTATGCTCAACGAAGCCTTTTTCGCGCTTGGCGAGGGCACGGCGTCGATGGAAGATATTGACCGTGGTGTACAGCTTGGCCTTGGTCATCCAATGGGACCGATTACATTGGCCGATCTGATCGGGCTCGATACTTTGCTGGAAATCTTGCGCGTGCTGCAAAATGACTTCGGCGATCCCAAATATCGCCCGGCACCTATCCTGATGAAATATGTCGAGGCCGGCTGGCTGGGCCGCAAGACGGGCAGGGGTTTTTACGACTATTCGGGCGAAGTGCCGGTTCCGACGATGTGAATCCTGGTTTTGAACAGGATGGCGCAGAATTGCACACTGGTGTTGTCGATGCTTCTGATCTTCTGTCGATCCTCAATGCTTTCCCCTCTGACCGGGCGGGAACTCGGTTGAAAGGCATTGCCGGTTTGGCGGAGCGGATCGGCAAGGAATCAAAGCCATGGATGATTGCACGAGATAGATTGGGTGCAAACTCACAGCCCGTTCGTGCCATTTTATTCGATAAAAATATGACAACCAACTGGTCACTGGATTGGCATCAGGACCGCACGATCGCCGTAGCGGAACGGAAAGAAGTCCAGGGTTTTAGAAATTGGACGGTGAAGCAAGGCATTCAACATGTAGAGCCTCCGTTCGAACTACTTGCCAATATGGTGACGTTAAGAATTCACTTGGATGATGTCGGGCCGGACAATGCACCACTTCGGATTGCGCCGGGATCGCATAAATTGGGTCGATTGGCAGAAGAAGATTATGCCACAGTTGTACTTCAATGCGGGGAAGTAGAATGTCTGGCAAAATCCGGGGATATCTGGTCTTATTCCACACCGATCCTGCATGCCTCCAAGATGTCCGCGCGGCCTCAACGTCGGAGAGTTTTGCAGGTTGATTATTCTGCGTCCCGTTTGCCCGCTGAATTGCAATGGGCGGGATTATAAATGAAGTTTCAGGAGAAAAGCCGATGAGCGACGAAATCAGAGATTTTGAAATCGACATACCGAAGACCGCACTGGACGATCTGGACATCCGCTTGCGGCACGTGCGCTGGCCGGATCCGGAGCCGGTTGATGACTGGTCGCAAGGCATTCCGCTCGATTATGTCAAGACGATCGTCGATCATTGGCGGACCAGCTACGACTGGAAACGCTGCCAGGATGCGCTCAACCAATATTCTCACCATCTGACCGAGATTGACGGTGTGGATATCCATTTCATGCATATCCGCTCTCCCGAAGCCGGTGCCCGGCCACTGATCATGACGCACGGCTGGCCGGGATCGATCGTCGAGTTCATGGAAGTGATAGGGCCGCTGACCGATCCGGTTGCCTATGGCGGAGAAGCGAAGGATGCCTACCATCTGGTGGTACCATCGCTGCCCGGCTATGGATTTTCCGGCAAGCCGACCGCCACCGGCTGGGGCATCGAAAAAATTGCAAAGGCCTGGGACACGCTGATGACGCGTCTTGGCTATGATCGCTATTTTGCCCAAGGCGGCGACTGGGGCGGGATGGTCACCTCCGTCATCGGAGCGCAGAATCTGGGACGATGCGCCGGCATTCATGTCAATCTCGTCATCGTCGGCCCGCCGTCCGAAGAGATCATGAACAACCCGACGCCCGAAGAACAGACATCGCTGGCGCATTTTGCGGTCTACCAGTCACAGGGCGCAGGCTATGCCGAAATCCAGCGGACCCGGCCGCAGACGCTCGGCTATGGCCTGGCCGATTCTCCGGTCGGGCAAATGGCCTGGATCATGGAGAAATTTCAGGGCTGGGCCGACGATGCCAAGGCCCCGGACGAAAATTTCGACTGCGACCATCTGCTCGACAATGTGATGATTTACTGGCTCAACAATGCCGGTGCGTCTTCGGCGCGACTGTACCGCGAAAGCTTCGGCGCGCCCAATATCGATCCAGTCGAGATTCCGTCCGGGTGCAGCATTTTCCCCAACGAGATCATCACCCCCTCGCGCCGCTGGGCCGAGCAACGGTTCAAGGATTTGCGCCACTGGGGCGAACCGGAACATGGCGGTCATTTTGCCGCGATGGAAGTGCCGGAGCTGTTTGTGCAAGAAGTACGGAGCTGTTTCGGCGCAATGGAGCTCTAGCGGCACGTGCTTGCCCTGATCACCCGGCGGCTGATGACGGCCATCCCGACATTGCTGGTGATCATATTGGCGTCCTTCTTCCTGATGCGCCTGGCGCCCGGCGGTCCCTTTGACGGCGAACGTCCGCTGGATCCGGAGACGCAGGCGGCGCTGCAACAGGCCTATGGCCTGGATCGACCGTTGTGGGAGCAGGCATGGCTCTATATTTCCCGGCTGGTGCAGGGAGATTTCGGACCATCACTTGTCTACCGTGATTTTACCGTCTCGGAACTGATAGCCCAGGGCTTGCCCATTTCCCTCACTCTGGGCGGGCTGGCGATTTTACTGGCGCTGTTGATCGGGGTCAGTGC
>JAGPVK010000220.1 GCA_018067055.1 Sphingomonadales bacterium
TCGACATGCTGGAACAGGTCGGTCCAGACGGTCTGCGGGCAGGAATAGCCGCACCACGCCCGGCCGACAGCAGAGGTGACCAGGAACAGCCCGATACCGGCCATGACCAGCATGCCGGCGACATAATAAAATTCATGCGGCCAGATTTCGATGCCGAACATGTAAAAGCGCCGGTTGGCGAGATCGACGAGCACCGCCTGATTGGGGGCATAGGGCCCGCGATCCCAGCGGATCCACGGGGTGATATAATAGATGGCGAGGGTGATCGCCATGATCACCCATTTCAGCCGCCGGAATGTGCCATCAACCGCCTTGGGAAAAACATTCTTGCGCGATTCGTACAGCTTCAGCTCGGGATCGAGAATTTCCTTAGGATTGCTCATTGCTTGTGACCTGTTTGATCGTATCCTGTTGGATGCTTTCCAGCGCGGGGAGTGTCTCACCACCGCCCAGAGAATGGACATAAGCTGCCAGCATGCGGATCGTTGCCGGATCAAGTCTTTGGCCCCAGCGCGGCATCACGCCGTATCGAGCATTGGTGATAGTGTCAGTCAGCGAGGCGCGGTCGAGACCGTAGAGACTGATCGCATCAGTAAGGTTGGGCGCGCCCTGGACACGATCGCCCGTGCCGTCGGTACCGTGACAGACAGCGCAATTGGTTTCGAACAATGCCGCTCCGCGCGTGGCTGCCTTGCTTTGTTTCTCGCGACCGGAAAGAACCCTCACATAAGAGACAAGATCCTGAATTTCACTGGACTGCAATATACCGTCCTTGCCGAAGGCAGGCATTTGCGAGAAGCGGGTTTGGTCATGATCCGGATTACGTATGCCATGGATCAGCGTATATTCGATCGCCTCGAGATCACCGCCCCAGAGCCAGTCATCATCGTTGAGATTGGGATAGCCCTTCGATCCCGCAGCACCGGAGCCATGGCATTGCACGCAATGAACCTTGAACGCAGACCGGCCACCTTCAATCGCCTGTTGCATCAGCTCGGGGCTGCCGTTCAGTTTGCGGATGTCGGTCGATACCAGCGCTTGCCGGATCGGCTCCAGCTCTTTCTCCCGTGCGGCCACTTGCATGGCATAATCGCCGCGACTGCTCCAGCCGAACACGCCTTCGGTGGCGGAATTCAGCATCGGAATGGCCGGGTAGACGATGACATAACCGATCGCCCAGACGATGGTGGCATACAGGGTCAGCAGCCACCAGCGCGGCATCGGCGTGTCGAGTTCCTCGATCCCGTCCCACTCGTGGCCAACGGTTTCAGTACCCGTGGGTTCATCAATGCGCTTTTTCTCAGACATCTTTTTTGTCCTCGTCAAATATCATGTCGGCTGCTGCTTCGTGGTGGCGTCCGGCGCCGGGGCGAAAGGTCCATCCGATCAAGGTCAGAAAAACGCCGGTCATGAATAACAGTCCCCAGCTATCGGCGAAATGGCGTAACGCTTCATAGTTCATCGGGGTTGCTCCTGTGCTTCTCCCGCTTCGAAATCTACCAATGTTCCGATCATCTGCAGATAGGCGATCAGCGCGTCCATTTCGGAAAGCTTGTCGGGATTGCCGTCGAAATCGCGGATCTGGACTTTCGGATAGCGCTGCTCCAGTTCTGCCGAATTGGCCATCGGATCGACCTGGGTCAGCAGATCCTCGTTGGCTTTTGCGATTGCTTCCTTGGAGTAGGGAACACCGACCCGGGACATTGCTCGCAAATGGGCGCTCATGTCGCCGGGTTTCAGATCCTTCTCAGCCAAAAAGGCATAAGGCGGCATGATCGATTCCGGTACGACCTGTCGCGGATCGGTGAGATGCTGGACATGCCATCCATCCGAATAGCGTCCTCCCACCCTAGCGAGATCGGGTCCGGTGCGCTTGGAGCCCCATTGGAACGGATGATCATACATTGATTCCGCTGCCAGGCTGTAGTGGCCATAGCGTTCCACCTCGTCACGGAACGGCCGGATCATCTGGCTGTGGCAGACGTAGCAGCCCTCGCGGACATAGATGTTGCGCCCGGCCAGTTCCAGCGGGGTATAGGGGCGCACACCGTCGACCTTTTCCACCGTGTTGTCGATCCAGAACAGCGGTGCGATCTCGACGATCCCGCCGATTGCCACCGTGACCAGAGCAAGCACCGCCAACAGAGTGATATTGCGTTCGATCTTTTTATGTTTTTGCGTGAATGTGGTCATGATAATTTCTCCCTCACTCTGCCGGAACCGCAACCAGCGGTTTGTCAGCGGCCTCATCATAAGGTGTTTCGGTCATCGGTTTCTCGTCCCGGACATGGCCGGCAATCGTCATCCAGACATTGTAGACCATCACCGCTGCACCAGCGAGATAGAGCAGGCCACCGGTTGCGCGGATAAGATACATCGGGAACATCGCCGAGACGACTTCGCTGAAGGCGTAGACGAGATAGCCGTCGTCGCCATATTCGCGCCACATCAGGCCCTGCATGATCCCGGCGACCCACATCGAAGCGATGTAGAGAACGATACCGATGGTTGCGAGCCAGAAGTGCCAGTTCACCATCCGCAGGCTGTACAGTTTCGGGCGACCCCAGAGACGCGGCACCATGAAGTACAGCGCGGCAAAGGTGATCATGCCGTTCCAGCCGAGCGCGCCGCTGTGGACGTGGCCGATGGTCCAGTCGGTATAATGCGACAGGCTGTTGACCGACTTGATCGACATCATCGGACCTTCAAAGGTGCTCATGCCGTAAAAGGCGAGAGCCAGTACCATCATCCGGATGATCGGATCGGTACGAATCTTGTCCCAGGCGCCATTCAGCGTCATCAGGCCGTTGATCATGCCGCCCC
>JAGPVK010000222.1 GCA_018067055.1 Sphingomonadales bacterium
TCACTCTCACCAAAAAAAGCAGGGAGAGAGAATATGGCCACCACTATCGCCGCAACACCAACCACCATGGATGCCTATATCGAGAAACAGGCGCGGGGGGATGCGGTGGTTAATATCGTGCTGGCCGGCGGGATCAATTACTGGCTGACCCGCGATCTGGCCTTTGTGCCGGGGACGCTGCCGCTCGGCGATACCAACCCCAGTCTCGGCGGGACGCTGGTCGGGATTGCGGTGCTGATGAGTATCTTGCTGACGCTGATCGTCTACGCGATCACTGTGTCGCAGCGCAAATCGGGCAAGGTCGTGCCGGGGCTGTCCGCCGATACGCGCGTTGGTTTTGCGCCGTACTTGCTGGCGCTCAAGCATCTGGCGCTGACCCTGATCCCCGCTGTTTTGATTGGCATGGTGCTACAAGGCGCTGCGCCGGACCTGCGCTTTTCACCGCTGGTCTTTACCGCGATCGTCACCATCATCGCGGCGGTGCTGGCCTATTTCATGTCGAAGAGCACGACCCGGGCGACGCTGAAATTGTGATCATCATTACGGCTTCCTTCGCGGTCCCGCCAGCCGGTCGGGAGGAGATCATTGCGCTGTGCATCGAACATAGCGCCCGGTCCCGCGCCGAACCGGGCTGTATTTCGCATCATATCCATGCCGACTGCGAAAACCCGGAGAGGCTGTTCTATCATGAGCAGTGGCAGGATGAAGCTGCTGTTGCCGCGCATTTCGCCGTTCCGGAATCGGGGGAATTTGTCAAGCGGTTGACGGCGCTGGTTGGCGAGCGGTCGGCGATGCAGATTTATCGGGCGGAACCGGTTTCGGTGGCGGAGCTTGACTAGATCAAATTGTCATCCCAGCGAAGGCTGGGACCCATACCACAGGTCGTGGGATACCCACTCTTGGTTTAGGCCCCAGCCTTCGCTGGGGTGACGCCACGCTAAAACCGCTTGCGGAAATCAATCTCGACATAGCGCCCGACCGGATCGACATAGCCGCGCTGATAGCTGAGCGGGATCAGGCCGTTGCCGTCGCGGACGGTCTGGATGTCGTCGAAGATATTGTCGACCTTGAAGGCGATGCGGCTGCCTTTCAGGAACGGGAGCCTCTCGGTCAGGCTGCCGCGATCGTCGAGGTTGATGAACATGCGCAGGTTGAGCGTCGTCAGGTCGGAAAAGCGCAGGTCGGAGCCGGTCAGCCCGCCATCGACCCGGGTCGCGACCTGATGCTTGCCGTCGAGGCGGAAGCCGATGCCGTTGTTGAACCAGCCGCCGTTGATCTCGAACTCGTGGCGCGGACTGCCGCCGGTCGAGCCGATCGCCGAGCCGCCCAGCAGGTCCAGTTCATCGACGCCGTCGCGAATCTTGATGCGGTCTTCGAGGCGGATGGTGTGAAAGGCCGAAAGCTGCCAACGCCCACCGCTGGGACGACCGCCCATCGCAGGACCGCCGCGCGGGCCGGCTGGCCGAGCAGCCTGACCCGCTTCGGGAGCAGCGCCATCAGCGGGTTTATCGGCTGGTGCCTCGCCACCCGGCGCTGGTGATTGTGCGGGTCGCGATCCTCGATCCGGTCGTCCCGGTCCGTCACCGCGTCGCTCGCCAAAGCGTTTCGAAAAATCGATGCCGTAGCGAATCCGTTCGCTGCTGACATTGGCGTAGTTGACCGGGCGCCGGTCGATCGCGATCAGCTGGCCAGAGGGATCGCGGGTGACCCGGTCGGGGAATGCCGCCTCGATCTCGGGTGTTAGCAAGGGAAAGCTGGACGCGACATTGGTGCTGTTGTTGCGGAAATATTCGCCGAGGAAGCTGAAGCCGTCGAGCCATTCCGGGCGGTAATTGACCGCCAGCTTGATATCCCGCTGCTTTTCCGCCAGCAGCGCCGGATTGCCGCCGGTGGTGATCGCGGCCAGCACGGTTTCGCTATTGGTGAAGTCGAAGACCGTGACATCGGGGGTGATGATGACCGGATTGCCGAGCTGGGCGATACCCGGTGCTGCTTCCTCGCCGATCGCGGAGGCGGTGAACACCAGCCCGTCAAATGGCTCCCAGGTCAGGCCAAAGCCGAATTCGACCAGCCCGCCGAAGTCGGACAGGTCGGCATAGCCGAGATTGCCGTTGATCGACAATTTGCCGATCGCTTCGACAACATCGATATTCTCGTCGGCCAGCGGGATATCGATATTGATCCCGGCGCTCAGCTGATCGCGGCTGAGGTCCGTCGCGGTGACAATGCCGCTGCGTGTTTCCCGGCTGTTCAGAACTTCCCGGTCATAGCCGCCGCGTAAAGTCGTCGTGACGGCGCCGGACGGCAACACGAACAGGGTTCCTGACAATGTGGCGAGATTGGTGATCGTCTGATCGACCACTCGCGCCGTGTCGGTGACCGGCGCGCCCAGCAATGTACCGAATTCGGTGGCCAGCGGATCGGCCGATCCGGCGTCAATCGCCGCCTGCAGCGCGCTGATATCGCCCGACCGGTCGGTGTCACTATTGACCTGTGCGCGGGTGTAATCGCTGGTCAGCGACCAACGCCAGTCGCTGAGATTGCCGTTCAGCGTCAGGCCGGCCTGCGCGGTATTGCTTTCCTGGACCCGGTTCAGCGGCCCATATTCGGTGAAATAGCGGAACAATGAATCGCCGGCGACCTGCAGCGTCCCGTTCGGCAGGCCCTGCAATCCGCGCGACTTGTCATAGACATAGCCGCCGTTCAGCGACAGTGACATGCCGTTGCCGAACGCCCGGCTGTAATTGGCATTGAGCTCGACATTGTCCGATGGCGCAACCAGGGTGCGGAAATCGCCCAGATTGACGAGATCGCCGGCCGCATCCTGGATGATGCCGCGCTCGCTTTCCGTAATCGCGGTGTTGTTCTGCCATTCGAGATTGATATTGACCCGGCTGTTCTTGCCGATGCGGGTGACGGTGGTGTCAACCTCGGACCGACCTTGCCCCCCTTGGGTGGGCACGCCATATTCCACCGATGCGCTGACTCCGGTATAATTGTCCTTGAGAATGAAATTGATCACCCGCTGATCCGGACGATAGCCATATTGCAGCGCCAGCTCTTCCGGAAACACCTGCACCGTGCGAATGGCTTCCGGCGGCAGGTCACGGATTTCGCGGAAACCCGAGGTGCGCTGACCGTTGATCAGCACGATCGGCCGGCCGCTGCCGCGCCCTCGACTCGAGCTGGTCTGGGAGGATATGGCTTCGAGCAGGTCCTGCACCGAGGACGCACCATAGCTGGCGATATCCGCCTCGGTCAGTTCGACCACCGGCGGTATTTCGCTGACCACCGCGCCGCGCGGCCGTTCCGCCGTGACAACGATTTCCTCATCCGGATAATCGGTATCCGCATCGCTGACTTGCGCGCCGGCAGGAGCCGCGAGAAACAGGCCTGCCAGAACCAGGGGGGAGGAGCTGCTGAGGAATCGGGGGGAAGAGATCATGTTTTTTCATTAGCTCGAAATTGGGGGGAGAGAAGATGGCCGAAGTGCCATGTGAGACGCGCTAATGGTATAATTTCTTTGTATTAAATTGTCGCAGCGAAAATGCCGTAACCGCGGCAGATATTATCATTTTGGCAGATGCAGCTAATCCTTCCCTTTTTGCGCATTTGTCGTTATGGCGCTCTGCAACACGCGGAATTGCCGCGATATTAGGGAAAATGCACCGCCATATGGCAAAAGAAGAATTACTGGAAATGAAGGGGATGGTTCGCGAACTGCTCCCCAACGCCATGTTCCGGGTCGAGCTGGAAAACGGCCACGAGATTTTGGGTCACACCGCTGGCAAGATGCGCAAGAATCGCATCCGCGTGCTGGTTGGCGATGAAGTGCTCGTCGAACTCACCCCTTATGATCTGACCAAGGGTCGCATCACCTATCGTTTCAAATGATGGTATGCCGTTCGTCCTGAGCCTGTTGAAGGACGGCGACCGGCTGGCATTGCATTCGAGTATCTGGCTTAGACAGGCTCAGCCCGAACGGTTTAGAGGGTGTTTATAGACATGAAACTGGTCCTAGCCTCATCCAGCCCGCGTCGTCTGGAGCTGCTTGGCCGTCTCGGCGTCACGCCGGACCGGATCATCTCTCCCGACATTGACGAGGCACCGCGCAAGGGCGAATTGCCGCGCGATTATGTGTTGCGCATGGCGCAGGAAAAGGCCGCTGCGGTCGAACGGCAGGATCAGGAAATATTGGTCGCTGGCGATACCACGGTTGCGGTCGGGCGCCGGATATTGGGCCAGGCCAGTGATGCCGCAGAACAGCGCAAATTTCTCGAGCTGGTCAGCGGTCGGCGGCATCATGTGATGTCGGCGGTCTGCGTGATCGCGGCCGATGGCACGGCGCGGACCAAATTGTCGGACAGCATTGTCAAATTCAAGCGCTTCGATGCGAGCGAGATCGAAGCCTATATCGCCACCGGCGACGGGCAGGGCAAGGCTGGCGGCTATGCGATACAGGGGCAGGCGGAAGCCTTTGTCACCTGGATGTCGGGCAGCTACAGCGGGATCATGGGATTGCCTCTATATGAAACCCGCAATCTGCTGATCAGCGCGGGCTATCCGCTTGGCTGATTTCGCCAATGGCTGGCTGTTCGAAGCCGGGATCGGTGAAAACCGGGCGTTGCGGCTGGAGAATGGCGAGCTGGTACAAATCCGGGTCGAACGCGCCGATGGCAGTGTCAGGGCGGGCGCGGTCGTCGATGCGAAATTCACCCGGCAATGGGTTGCCGGCAAATCCGGGATCGTCACTTTGCCCGACGGGCAGGAAACGTTGCTGCAGCCGCTGCCCAAGGGACTGACCGAAGGCGCTTCGGTGCGGGTCGAGATCGTCCGGGCGGCGATGACGGAGCGCGGCGGACAGGCCAAGCGCGCCA
>JAGPVK010000230.1 GCA_018067055.1 Sphingomonadales bacterium
TTAGAGCGCCGGCCTGTCACGCCGGAGGTCGCGAGTTCAAGTCTCGTCACTCGCGCCATTTCCCTTAAAATCGGGGATGGCGATTCAGGATCAGAATTTCCCCGAAAGGGGGAAATATTGATTCAGGAACGGAATTTTCCAGTATTCATCCATATCAGCAGCGGCTTGATCGGAAATATCCAGATTATCCCCGCAATAATGAAGATCGGCAGTTGCAGCCAGAAGTGCAGTCCGCTGAGCCAGTCGATCATGCTGACAACGATCCCGCTCCACAGCAGGATGAACAGCAGAATCAGGATTATCCCCACCGGTTGTCGCCAATTGGGGGCGTCTGGCGGATTGTGCGGGGGTTTCTGGTCCGGTTCTGCCGTCATGACTTGATATCAACTCTCTGAATGATTTCTGATTCCGTCACGATCATGTCGAGCGGGATATCGTGGGGTTGTACAGGCACCGAATCGGTTTCCTGGACGGACCAGGCCAGTCCGATCCGCGTCGCCTTCGGATATCTTGCAAAACTGCGATCATAATGCCCGCCGCCTTGTCCGAGACGGCCCATGGCCCGGTCAAAGGCAATCATCGGCGCAATGATCAAATCTGGTGCAACCACCGGGCATTGCGCACCGGGTTCGGATATGTTCCGGAATCCGGCTTCGAGCAGGTCAAGATGATCGACGCGGCGAAATTCCAGCGGAGAATCGCCGATGCATACGGGAAAGGCGGTAATTTTGCCCAGTTCGGAAAGATATTCTGTGAGGCTGGCGGTTGGCGCCTCGGATCCGATTGCGCTGTACAGCGCAATGACTTCGCTTTGCTCGATCAATTTTGCCAAGGGCGAGGGCGGGCGGCGGAACGCCAGACCGCGGGTGGCCATATCCAATTGGCTATAGAATGCATCCCGTCGCCGTCGATATTCTTCGCGCAGTTTCTTCTTATTATCGTTCAAACTACTCAAAGAAATAATCTTTCTGCAGAAAAGTGACGGGACCATCTTGGTCGTTGGCCGGAAAATCCTCTGACGCCTATTACGTCAGGTGGGCGCCATATGCATCGGACCCGACTGCAAAACAGTCCGCAATCCGGGCAGGGACAGCTCCCTAGGAAGTTATATCGCCTCAGGGATTATCGTATCAAGCTCGTGCCAGACAGAACCCGTCGCATCCTATCTAGGCGCGATGGGGGCGTTACTCAAGACTGTTCGCCAATTGTTCAGCCCGGTCCGCCAGTTTTTCCAGCGCGGCAATCGCCTGTTCGTCCATCGGATCGGGTTGCGCGGGAGCACTGGCCTCGGCCGGCTCGGCGCTTGCGGCGCGCGCGCTGTGCAGTTCATCCGCCAGCAGCAGCGAGGTAAACAATAGCATGCGGCTTTCGTTCAGCCCTGCCGGATCCCCGGATTCCCGCGCTTTCCCGTCGACCATTGCGGCCAGCTTCGTGAGATGCGCTTCTTCGCCGTCCTGACAGGTTACCATGAATGAGCGACCGCCAATTTCCAGTTTCATTTGCGCCATGTTCAGTGCTCCTGTCGCTTGATCATGCCGTCAATCGTCCGGATGGCCTGCTTCATTTCCGCTTTCAGCGCCTCGTGGCGCGCAGCCAATGCCGCGTCGCCATCGTTCTTCAGCGCACCATTTGCCGATTCTATGCGACTGAGCGCGCGTTCGAGACGGCCTATGGCCAGGATGACCCGTTCATTGTCCATGAGCATTTTCCATAGCTTGTTTCCAACAGGTGAGTTCCTGTGTTTCGTTGCTATCAATCTATTCCGGTGGCGTAAACACTGGATAGTGAAAAGCGATCCTTGACGGGGCCTTGCCGGATCATCAAAGGAGGAGGCAAAATAGCGAATCGCAGCATTTTGTTGCGTGTGCACACTCGCCAATCCGGGGGATTAGTTTCAATCATGACGGTTACCGAAAAAAGCATGGCAAACGCCATAAGAGCGCTTGCGATGGACGCGGTGCAAGCTGCCAACAGCGGCCATCCGGGGATGCCGATGGGCATGGCGGACGTGGCCACGGTGTTGTTCAGCGATTTTCTGAAATATGATCCGAAGACGCCAAAATGGGCCGATCGTGACCGGTTTGTGCTGTCCGCTGGCCATGGTTCGATGCTGATCTATTCGCTGCTCCATCTGACCGGCTATGCGCGCCCGACAATGCAGGATATCAAGGATTTCCGCCAATTGAGTTCGCCCTGCGCCGGGCATCCCGAAAATTTCAAGCTGGCAGGCGTCGAGACGACGACCGGGCCGCTGGGGCAGGGCTTTGCGACTGCGGTCGGCATGGCGATTGCCGAACGGCATCTCAATGCTGTCTTTGGCGATGATCTGGTCGATCACAAGACCTGGGTGATTGCCGGTGACGGCTGCCTGATGGAAGGAATCAACCATGAAGCGGTTGGTCTCGGCGGGCATCTGGGACTCGGAAGACTTAATGTTCTTTGGGATGATAACGGTATAACTATCGACGGTGGAACGGAATTATCCACTAGTGAAGATATTCCGGCGCGCTATCGGGCGTCAGGATGGCATGTGGTTTCCTGCGATGGTCATGATTTTGACGATATCCGCAAGGCGCTTAGCGAAGCGGAGGCCGATCCGCGGCCATCGCTGATCGCCTGCAAGACCGTGATTGGTTATGGCGCTCCGACCAAGCAGGGCACTTCTGCAACCCACGGCGCTCCGCTCGGCGACGAAGAAATTGCCGGTGCCCGCGCTGCGCTGGGCTGGGAACCTGAACCCTTTGTCATTCCGGATGATATTCTGACGTCATGGCGTCAATTGGGCGAGAAGGGCGCTGCCGCGCGGGCGGAATGGGAAGCTCGGCTGGATGGTCACGCGCAGGCCGCGGAATTCAACCGCCGCATGGCGGGCGAACTGCCGGACGGCAAGGCAATGCAAACCTATATGGAGGGCCTGGCCAAAGACCCACCGAAATGGGCGACGCGCAAGGCTTCTGAAATGGCGCTCGGCGCGATCACCGAGGCTTTGCCAGAGATGATCGGCGGCAGTGCCGATCTCACAGGTTCAAACAATACCAAAACTCCTTCTACCAAGCCTTTGACAAAAGACGATTATTCCGGGCGCTATATCTATTATGGTATCCGCGAATTCGGCATGGCGGCAGCGATGAACGGGATGGCACTGCACGGTGGCATCATTCCCTATGGCGGCACGTTCCTGGTGTTTACCGACTATTGCCGTGGTGCGATGCGGCTGTCCGCGATCCAGAACGCGCGGGCCATCTATGTCATGACCCATGACAGTATCGGGCTCGGCGAGGATGGGCCTACCCATCAGCCGATCGAGCATATTCAAAGCCTGCGTCTGATGCCGAACATGCATGTCTATCGGCCCGCTGACGCGATTGAGACGGCGGAATGCTGGGCGCTGGCAATCAAGCGCTCGGACGGTCCTTCGACGTTGGCACTGACTCGCCAGGGTCTGGCGCCCTTCCGTGATGACGTCAGCACAAATCGTTGTGAAAAAGGCGGATATCGGGTCAAGTCGGCAGAAAACGCCAAGCGTGTGGTGCTGATAGCGACAGGTTCTGAAGTGGCGCTGGCGATGGCGGTTGCAGCGCAACTGGAAGCGGCCGGAACCGGCGCGGATGTGGTGTCCATACCATGCACCGAATTGTTTGACGGACAATCTGCGGAATATCGCAATGATCTGCTCGGCAGCGACGGCATATTGCGGGTTTCGATCGAAGCGGGCACAACGTTCGGCTGGGAGCGCTATACCGGCCTCGACGGTCTGCGTTTCGGAATCGACAGTTTCGGGGCGTCAGCGCCGATTGACGATCTCTTCGCCCATTTCGGCCTGACCGCAGATGCGATTACCCCACAAATACTAGAGAAAATTGGCTGAACCAGGCCAGCAAGTCTGAATTCAAAGGAGCAAAATTGATGACAAAAGTAGCAATTAACGGATTTGGCCGGATCGGCCGTCTTGTCGCCCGCGCGATATTGGAACGCGATGATGACAATTTCGAACTGGTCGCGATCAACGATCTTGCCGATGCGGAGTCCAATGCGCTGCTTTTCGCCTATGACAGCGTGCATGGCCGCTTCCCGGGCGAAGTGACCGCGCATGGCGATCACATCATGGTCAATGGCAAGAAGATTGCCGTGACCTCCGAACGCAATCCGGGCGACTTGCCGCACGCTGCGATGGGCGTCGACATCGTGCTCGAGTGCACCGGCTTTTTCCAGTCCAAGGACGCAGCGCAGCCACATATCGATGCCGGCGCAAAACGCGTGTTGATCTCGGCACCGGCAAAGGGTGACCTGAAAACGGTTGTCTTCGGAGTCAATCACGACGTCTTGACGTCAGACGATATCATTGTTTCCAATGCTTCCTGCACGACCAACTGCCTGGCGCCGGTCGCCAAGGTACTGAACGACACGGTCGGCATCGAGCGCGGTTTCATGACCACGATCCACAGCTATACCAATGACCAGCGGATGCTCGACCAGATCCACAGCGACATGCGCCGTGCCCGCGCCGGCGCGGTCAACATGATCCCGACCACCACCGGTGCTGCCCGCGCCGTCGGCCTGGTGCTGCCGGAACTGAACGGCAAGCTGGATGGTTCGTCGATCCGCGTACCGACCCCCAATGTCAGCCTGGTCGACCTCGTGTTCACGCCTGGCCGCGATACCAGCGTTGAAGAAATCAACGGCGCGCTGAAAGCTGCCGCAGAAGGCGCGATGAAGG
>JAGPVK010000236.1 GCA_018067055.1 Sphingomonadales bacterium
CTGCGCGAAAACACAGCGCCGCCCTTGGATATCAATTTCTTGTCATAATCATCCCAGCTGGAACGGGGTAGATCGAACAGTCGCTTGCGTTCAATCCAGCTGGACGCAGGATCGGGCTCGGGATCGATGAAAATATGCCGATGGTCAAAAGCCGCGACGATTTTAAGGCTTTTCGACAGCAGCATGCCGTTGCCGAATACGTCACCCGACATGTCGCCGACGCCGACCACCCGGATCGGTGCGGTCTGCACATCGACGCCCGATTCCGCAAAATGGCGCTGCACGGAAACCCATGCTCCTCGCGCCGTGATCCCCATCGCCTTGTGATCATAGCCGTTACTGCCGCCGCTGGCGAACGCATCTCCCAGCCAGAAACCGCGATCAATGGCGATCTTGTTGGCAATATCGGAGAAGCTTGCCGTCCCCTTGTCAGCCGCGACAACAAAATAGGGATCATCCTCGTCAAGACGCTGCACCCGGGCCGGGGGCACGACTTTGCCTTCGACGATATTGTCGGTCACCGACAGCAGAGCAGAAATGAAGATTTTGTAGGCTTCAACGCCTTCGGACAGAAACGCATCGCGATCATCGCCGGATGGCAGTTGCTTGGCAAAAAAGCCGCCCTTGGCACCGGTTGGCACAATCACCGCATTTTTGACCCGCTGGGCTTTCATCAAGCCCAATATTTCTGTGCGGAAGTCATCCCGGCGATCCGACCAGCGCAGACCACCACGGGCAACCGGACCGGCGCGCAAATGGATGCCTTCGACCCGCGGGCTGTAAACAAAAATTTCTCGCCAGGGCAGCGGTGCAGGCAGTTCCGGAATCTTGGCGCTCTCGATCTTGAAAGCCAGTGCTTCACCGGCCCGATAGGCAAATGCATTGGTCCGCAATATCGACTCGATAACCGCCCGGAACAGGCGCAAGATGCGGTCGTCGTCAATCGCGTGAACGCTGACCAGAGCGGCATCAATCTCGTGAATGGCCGCGGTCTCGCCTTCCGATCGGTCCCCGCCAAAATCCGGATCATGCAGGACACGGAAAAGCCGGATCATCGCAGCTGTAACCTCCGGCGCCTCGGCCAGGGCTTCGACAACGGTAGCCAGCCCGTAGCTGAGTCCGGTCTGGCGCAAATAGCGGAACCAGGCCCGCATCCAAACGGTCGAACGGGCGTCGATACCGGCGGAAATGATCAACTGGTTGAAAGCATCATTTTCCGCTTCCCCATCCAGCACGCTCGTAATCGCCGCTTCGATTTCTTCCGACCGTTCAATCAGACTTTCGCATTTTTCTTCCGACCGCAGTTCAAGCAGGAAATCGTGGATATAACCCAGACGGCCGCCCTCGAGGGGCGTTGGCACCGATTCGAGCACGGTAAAACCGAAATTCTCCAGCGTCGGGACCGCATCCGACAGCGGCAGCGCACCGCCCAGATGATAGATTTTCAAACGCAGCAGATCGTCGGCATCGCTCGCCAGCCGGTAGAGCCGGGTCGAGCGCTGACCGCCACGCTCCAGCCGGAACAATCGCATGATATCCTTGGCTGCTTCCAGGGCACCATAAGTGGACTGATAGGTTCCGGGGAAACAATCGGCATAGCGCTGCGCCAGCACCGCAGCCCGATTTTCCTGACCAGCATCCCGGAGATTTCGTTCGACTTCCGGTTTCCATCCCCGGACCATATTCTCCAGTTCCTGGTCGAGCAGGTCAGGGTCCGGAATTCTGCCGTCGGCCCCCATGTCGAGCGTATAGCGCAAGGACGATACGCCGCCTTCTTCGAGGGTGTTGGACCAGCTCAATATTTTTGCGCCGGTCGCCATGGTCAGCATATTTTCAACATTCTGGCGACGCTCGGTCGAAAGCTGCTCACGCGGCAGCCAGACGAAGGCAAACAGATGGCGAGCCAGTGGCGAGATCACGCTGTGCAACTTTGGACGCGGACGGTCGATCAGCGACATCGAGATCAGGGCGAGCTTTTCGAGATCGTCCTGCGCGAAGGTGATCAGCAGATCATGCGGCAGCGAGGTCAGCGCATGGGTAAGGCTTTTGCCGGCATGGCCGGCAACGGAAAATTCAAACTTCTCCAGCAGCCGGGAATGCTGGGTGCGTAATACCGGGATGGATTCCGGTGGTGCGGCCAGTGCGGCGCTGGTCCACATGCCGGAAGTGATCGACAGGCCGGTGATTTTGCCCTTGTCCTCAATCGGCACGATGATCAGGTCCATCAGAACATGCCGATGCACGGTGGAAAGCTGATTGGACTTGATGATCAGCGGCGCATTTCCGCCTTTCTCGAACCATGTGAAGGCGCGTCTCCGGCTCTCCTCAGACAGAATGGGTTGCGACCGCATCCGGGCGATGCCAAGTTCTTCAGTACGTTCGCCCTTTGGACTGACGATTTCATGGCCGAGCAATGTCAGGTTGCGATCGAGGAACCAGCGCAGCAAGCTTGCCCCCTCTCCTTCCGGCAATATATCCGCCTGTTGCTCCAGCATCTCCTGCAACGCCATCCAGTCAGCAACCGCCGCAGCCACATCCTTGAGATTCGCGCGCAACGCCTTTACCAGTTCCCGGCGAACGCGGGCGTCGGTTCTTTCGAGTTCGATATAGATGACCGATTCACGATGTTCATCGCCATGAGCCTGCTCGATAATCTGCATCAATTGCCCGTCCGCATCGCGGCGCACGGCGACCACCGGATGGATCAGTCGTTCGATGGTCAAGCCAAAGCCAGCAATCGTCGCACAAACGGAATCGACCAGAAACGGCATGTCGTCGTTGACAATGGCCAGGCGCAAATGCCTGTTGTCCTGAGGTCCACTTACGCTTTCCAGCGACAGCTTCGCTTCACGGCTTTCGCGGTCCTGAGCGCATCGTAGCGTGAATTGCGCCGCTTCCTGACAGGTTTGTTCGTCGAAGCCGATATTTTCACCGGGTAGCGCGCTTTCTCGAAAGGCTGCTACTAGCGCCTTTTCAAGGCCCTCGACATCAACTCTGGTTCGCGTGGAATCTTGTTCGCGGTTGGCCGCCATATTGCCCCCAAGTGGATCAAGACGGGCAGGAAACCCGTCGGTATCAGAACGCTATGCGCTCATTCCAGCACGCGCTCAAGGGGTTAGCAGGTCCTTTTCAGATCCACGCCAGTGAATATTGCAGATAGTGATATATTGGTTACATATGCAACTATAGTCGGCACATCGACCGATCGAAGCCGGCGACGAAAATCGTCAGAACTGGGTATGTCTGAGCGCCTGATCGGTCAGCTTGTCATTGCCACAGACCGGTCCGACGATTGCCAGTTCGCCGTTTGCATCCTTGCGTGCCACCAGCACGATAAATTCCGAGTCTCCTGGATCAATATCCCGCAACTGCCGGGACGGCGCCGAGCGCAACTTCACCAGCAGATTTTCGCCAATGGCGCGGACGTTAGCCAGAAGACCAGATAGCCGCCCTGCTTGCCGCTCGGCTTGGACAATGGCTTTCAGGCCACCATCATGCTGACCGAGAAA
>JAGPVK010000259.1 GCA_018067055.1 Sphingomonadales bacterium
CCACTAACGATAACAGAAACGCCAGCAGTGCATATTCAATTGCCTGCACCGACAATATCTGGGACCGGGTCGCACCGAGCAGTTTCAGGATCACGCTGTCATAAACCCGGGATTGACGGGATGCCGCAATGGCACCGATCAATACCGCGATCCCCGAAAAGATCGCGATTGATGCTGCAGCAGCAATGGCCGTTGCCATCTGGTCCAGTATGTCGCCGATCTGCGACGCGATTTCCTTGACCTTGACCATCGAGATGGACGGGAATTCCTTCGGCAATATGCCCAGCAGACTGTCTTCCTTGGCGGTGTCCAGCTGGATTGTTGCAGCCACATTATGAGGCACGTTGGCGAGGACGCTGGGCGGGAAAACCAGCACATAGTTGAAACCGAAATTACGCCAGTTGACCTTGCGGAAGGAGGCGACTTTTGCCGGAATCTCTACGCCAAGCAAGCTGACGGTCAGACTGTCTCCGATCTTGAGGCCCAAGGCTGCGCCTTGCTCTTCATCAACCGAGACCAGCGGCGGTCCATCATAATCCGTAGCCCACCATTTGCCCGCGACAACTTCACTACCTTCAGGAATGGTCGCGCTATAGGTAAGCCCGCGGTCGCCGCGAAGCACCCAGGCGCCTTCTGGCAAAGTCTCCAGTTCGGACACCCGCTGGCCACCAAATTCGGTAATTGTCCCGCGCAGCGTCGGCACGATGTTGATTTCTGCGTCTCGCGCGGTTTCAGCGACCTTGGCTCGGAAGTCATCGGCCCGTTCAACCGGGATATCCAGTACGAAAAAGCTGGGAGCATCGCGGGGAACGGTGGACCGGATTTCATTGGTCAGACTGGTCTGGATCGCGGCCAGCGTGGCAAACAGGGTAAGGCCCAGTCCGAGCGCCACCACCAGTTGCCCCGTCTGGGCACCGGGACGATGCAGGCTTGTCAGCGCGAGACGCAGCAAAGGATGTTTCGGGCGCGGGGCCTTGCTCGCCAGCCAACGGATCAGCGTCCCGAGCGCCGTGAGCAGCAGCAAGATTGCAGCGGCTGCGCCGATGAACGAGGCTGAAAATAGAGGTTCGTTGGCTGTCCCCAAGGCAAGCGCGATAATAGCGGCGATCGCCAGGCCGACGCCAATCCAGCTTTGTCGATCAATCTGTCGCCATGACCGTCCTTCACCGCGGATGATACCAGCCGCCGGGATTGTTTTTGCCCGTGACAAGGGTGGCAGGGCGAAGATGACGGCAATCAGCAATCCATATAGTGCGCTGACCAGCAGCGGCAGCGGATAGATCGCGAATTCCGGTTTGATCGGCAGGACATCGCCCGCGATCTTGATGATCGCAAGCGGCGCTACTGCGCCGATTGCGAGGCCCAGAGCAATCGCGGCCAATGCCACTGCCATGATCTGGAACAGATAGATGCGAAAGATCATCGCGCTGTCCGCGCCCAGAATCTTGAGCGTGGCAATCGCGCCTTGCTTGCCGCGCAAATAGGAAGCGACGCCATTGCCGACGCCGATGCCAGCGATCACCAGCGAAGCGAGGCCGACCAAAGTCAGGAACTGTCCCATGCGTTCGATGAAGCGCCTGGTACTCGGCGCGCCATCATCGCGGGTTTTGACTTCCCAGGCAGCATTGGGAAATTGTTCGGCAAGCTTGCCGCTGACTGTTTTGGGGATGGACGTTGCGGGCAATTTCAGACGATATTTGCTCTCGAACAAGCTGCCCGGCTGGATCAGTTTTGTGGCCCGCAGGCTCTCGAGTGACGTGATCGCGACAGGACCGAGCGACAAGCCTTCGCTGAGCCGGTCGGGTTCTTCGGCGATGACGCCGGAAATGGTGAAGCTGGCCTCGCCAAAAGAAATCTCGTTACCAATGTTCAGTGAAAGTCGCTGCATGAGGGCAGGGGTGACATAGATATCGCCCGGTTCGGGTGCGGAAGCAATATCCCCGTTCTCCAGCGTAAAACTGCCGTAGAGCGGGTAGGCGTCATCAACGCCTTTCAATTCAACCAGTTGCGTGTCGCTGCCGTCGGGCAGCCTTGCCATGGCCTGCATGCGCATTGTTTCGGAGAGTGTTCCGGCCTGTTTGAGCGCAGTGAGTTCGTCGCCGGTGGCTTCGCGCTGGGCAACCGCTATCTCGAGATCACCGCCCAATATCGCCTGACCGCGATTGGCCAGTTCCTCGGTGATTGCATTGGTCAGGCTGCCAATCGCCGCCAGCGTTGCCACGCCGAGCAATAAACAGACGATCAGCAAGCGGAGTCCGACAAACCGTCCCCGCAGATCGCGGCGTGCAATGGTCCAGGCTTTGCCGAGATCAGAGGTCATCACGCGTCGCTATCCCTCTCGATCAGTCCGTCGCGCAATTCGATTATCCGGTCACAGCGTTTGG
Organism: Sphingomonadales bacterium; assembly: GCA_018067055.1. GTDB lineage: Bacteria > Pseudomonadota > Alphaproteobacteria > Sphingomonadales > Sphingomonadaceae > Parasphingorhabdus. Next base: position 2,385 of record JAGPVK010000259.1, read on the forward strand.
CCAGTTCGGGATCGTGAGTGATGATCAGCAAAGTCGCATCAGTGGCTTTCTGACGATCGAACAGCAAGGTGATGATCTTTTCACCCGTGGCGCCATCGAGATTGCCGGTTGGTTCGTC